>JAQYVK010000437.1 GCA_030145585.1 Desulfatiglandales bacterium
CCCCGCCCTTAGCGTTGATGGCATCTCACAAAATAACCCAACTGAAATTCCTTGAATTCAGGTGTTTTGTCCTGGAAGAGTGGATGTCTGGTTATTTGTTTTTCAATTCTTTTTTTTGGGGGGATTGCCCTTATCGTCCCAACCCCTGAGACGGTAGTAGTCCTTGACCATTTGTTTTATAGGAACCACCTGGCCCTTGGAGGCTCCCTCTGTCAGAGGTTCATGGGTAAACCGCCTGGGCAGGGTGTCCTGACTGTTGTCTATTCCTAGTTCGATATTCAGCCGACGATCCGTGTCAATGATGCCTTTCAGCGCTTTATCGATATTCTCGCTCGTGAATTTGAGGCCGGTCCCGGCCCTCAATAGTTTGGCAGCAAATGGAAAATCCAGAATGTCCATACTTAGACCCACATTCTTACACATGGTGAGACAGTCCGTAAGGAGCGCCTGGCGTTCGGTGTATTCTACAAGAACGGCCTTACCATGATCTGAAAGACGATCCGCCGCGTCCCTGGTGCCAAACCGTTTCTCGGATTCTTCATATCTTTCCGTGAGCTCGAAGAAGGGCTCTGCTCGTAAATGATCGGCTCCCCGGGACGCAATGGCATAAGTCAGACCAAAGGCTTTCATTCCACGTGGATCTCCACAAATCATATCCAGTCCCTTGACATGGAAGGCATAAACATCCGTTTCCTTGCCGAAACGCCTCGCCAGGCTCCGTGTCCCCTCAGCAAAGGCATCGCCGATGCCCTTTCTGTAGACCATCATTTCGACGATCTTTTCAATGGTTTCTCGGTTCCCCCATGTAAATTCAAGACCGTCAAAATCTTCCTTTGTCAGCAAACCCCTTTGCACACATTCCATGGCCCAGCCAATGGTCTCTCCCGAACTGAGAGAGTCCATCCCCATTCTATTGAGGTATCTGTTCATCTTGAGAGCAAACTTAAGGTCATCATTGCCCAGTCGGGAACTATAGCTGCAGAGGGTCTCGAACTCAGGCCCCTCAGATTCACCTTCATCGGTGATGTAGTAGCGGGAGCAGTGGATGTTGCAGTTAAAACAGCTCTTGTTCTTGACCTTATAGATCTGTGCCAAACGCTCACCACTGACCTGATCGACGTACCCCGCAATACCCCTTTGGAAGTGGTCGGTCGGGAGGATGCCCAGGCCATTAAGCGCCTTCATGAGCAGGGTCGAGCCGAGGGCCTTACGCTGATCGTATTCCGGATGAGACATGATCCTTTTATCAAACTCGCGGCATAGTTTCATATAGGCCAAAGGATCAGCGACCGTTAAGCGGTTGGTTCCCCGCACGGCCACAGCTTTGAGATTCTTTGAGCCGAACAGGCAGCCCATACCTGTGCGGCCGCACATCCTGGAATTATTGCAGGCCACTGTTGCAAATTTGACAAGATTCTCACCGGCAGGGCCGATCGTGGCGACTTGAACGGCATTGTCCTTTAATTCCTTACGAATCTTTGCGGTTGTTTCAAAGATATCTCCTCCCCATAAATGGGAGGCATCGCGAATCTCCACATGATCATCAGCAATCAGAAGATATGAGGGCCTTTCTGCTTTGCCGGTAATGATCACTTGATCATACCCTGCGACCTTAAGTTCGGGTCCAAAGAATCCACCTGCTGCCGAATCACCAAGAATCCCGGTCAGGGGCGATTTGCCGGAAATGGTCATATAGGCCGATGTCGAGAAGAGGGTGCCTGTAAGAGGGCCGACACCAATAAGAAGCATGTTCTCCTCGGAGAGTGGGTCCGCATCCCTTTTCAATTCATCATATAATCGCCAGGAGTTCATGCCCCGGCCTCCAATCACTTTGAGCATCTGTTTAGGATCGGTCTTTTCCCGGCTGATCTTGCCCGTCGTGAGGTCTACCCGAAGGTTATGACCACCATATCCGTGAAGCATCTATCCTCTCCTCTCTGCGGTCCAGCTTTCTCTCAGTTCCTTGGACGAAGCCTGAGCAAAGCGGCATCTTTTATTCTCCGGAGTGAGCCCTCGACTCCCCTTTTTAAATGGCTTAAGGCTGGTTTCCCCGGCCTGGTCGGGTTCAAAGGAGATGGCCCCCATGGTACAGGCCTTCAGGCAATGAGGATCCCCGCCGCATAGGTCGCAAACGTAAGGCATCTCTTCGAACAATTCAATGGCACCAATGGGACAAAGCGTTTCACAGATCCCGCAAGCGGTGCACAACGACCCTGAGACAACAACCTGTCCATGGGATCCAATGGAAATGGCTGATTCAGGACATTTTGTGCAATATCTCTCTTGGCAGAGTCGACAGACGACCGGAAAATCAATACCTATATCTTCCATTTTTACCACCTTGATTCGTGAACCCTGTCGTCCCACTTTACCCGAATGGAAAAATGAGCAGTTGACTTCACACCTGCTGCATCCGGAACATTTCTCGATATCAATGGTTAACATGCCTCTTCTATCCTTTCGATGCGGTAATGGACCAATCCCTTTGGATCCGGGCAGACAAATTGTTGACCTTCCTTACCGGCCCAGTCCCCCTTTTCAAGGTCAACCCTCTGAAGCAAAGGAAATATCGGCATCATGCTTTGTAACGCCCAGATACAGACGTGCTTTCCCTCCGGAATCTTGAGCCGCCCCTTTTCAATGGTAAAGCTGTCACCTACCAAAAGGGGCTGATTGCAATAAC
>JAQYVK010000438.1 GCA_030145585.1 Desulfatiglandales bacterium
GTTGGCAGTCTTTATGGGCTTCTTTTGGGTCTTACCAAGATTCCTTTCATATGAAGATACCGCTGACGTCCCCTGAACGCTTCTATTAACCGACGAAACTTGGTGCTTTGTATCAGACACCGATTTAACCTTGGTAGAAGATTTTTTGGCCCCCTTTACCGGCTCCTTTTGAGTCCTGGTCAAATGTCTTCTCGATTCGGATCCCTTTGGCTTCGCCTGATCGCTTTTCTTTATCCCTTCAGTCCGAGTTTTTGAGAACGATGAGGATGATGAAATTGACCTGGACCCATTTTTTCGTCCTTTTCTATTTACATCACCTATAGGCTTCTTTTTTGTGACCGGTTTGACGGGCTCTTTCTGGATAAGTCTATCAGATCCGGAGTGCTTGAAGGGGTCAATGACGCCATTTTGCCAGAGAATCCCTGACACCAAGAGAGCCAATGCCACAAGCCCAAGAGGCAATTTCCACTTGCCGCTCTTTGGTTTTCCAAGACCCATTATGGCCCCTTTTGCCAACTCGTCCTCGGTAGGCGCCTCCCCTTTCCGGGAGCTGTTTCCCCCAAACCAGAAAGATTTACGCTGCTTTTTTTCTTCCTCTTTCGAAGTATAGGCGTAATCATATTTATAGTATCTAAAATCATCAAAATCGGGACTGATTTCAGGACGCATGCCGTTTAAGACCACGCCCAAAATATGACTTTTGGCCTGCTCCAGTTGGGTGACCGACCTTTTCAATAGACCCCTTGATACGGTCCCTACACGATAGACAAGGAGTACGCTATCCATTTTAGTCGCTATAATCGCCGCATCCGCCGTAGATAAGATGGGCGGAGCATCAAAGATGATGATATCGTAGGTGCTTTCCGCTTCTTTTACAAAGTCTCCGATACCTTTGGATTCAATCAGCTCAGCCGGGTTTGGGGGTATGGCCCCGCTGGTAATGATATGGAGATTGTCCAGACCGGGGGTTATCATGGCCCCATCTAAACCGATTTTTCCCATAATTATATCAGTAATGGTCTTTATTGAATCACGCCATGAATAGCTCCCTAACAACACGTCCGACAATCCTGGTGTGCTCTCCAAACCTAGGGCCTTGGACAGCATGGGTTTTCTCATGTCGGCCCCGACCAACAGGACCTTCATGCCTGCCTGCGCCATGGTGATGGAGAAATTGAGAGAAACGAAAGTCTTGCCTTCCTGGGGTGAAGCGCTCGTAATCCCAATAGATTTTATCGGATGATCTGCTTCTTTGAATTGAATACTCGTCCTGAGGGCCCGAAAACTTTCCGCTATGACGGACATAGGGGCGAAATGAGAGATAATATGGGGGGATTGTATGATGGAAGACATCTCTTCGACACCGTCAGGAAATTTCTCCTTTAGGCTCGTAAGAATCTGTTTCGCATCCACTTGAGGAACGACTCCCAGTACAGGAGCCCCAATGGTCTGCTCCACATCCTCAATAGCCCCCAAAGATGTATCAAATGTCTCCACAACCAAAGCCGTGACCAGTCCGAGGATCAAACCTATGATGACACCTACTGTTCCTGTAGTGGCTGTTTTTGGGGGATTCACAGGAACCGTCGGCAAAAGGGCAGGTCTCACAACAGTAATTTCCTCCGGCTTCTCCGCTTTCCTGATAAGCGCCTCCTGATTCTTCTCCTCCAACAGGGCCGTCATATTTCTATAATATTCAACCCTTCTCTTTCGCCGATCGAATTCGATCTTTCTTTCCATCAAGAGATCGGTCTTTTTCCGAATGCTCCTCACCTCATTTAATAAATCGATTTCCTGTATATCTGCATCCCTTATCTCCACCCGGAGGAAAATCAACATTTTACGTGCGTTCTCGATGATGTTACGACCCATTGTGATGACTTCCGGGTGCTGGGGTGTATAATCTTCCAGTAGGGTGTCTTTTTTCAGAAGGAGTTCCATGAGGGTGGCACTCGCGGCTTGATACCTGCCGTTGATTTTTTCTGAATAAAAGTCGTTATTGGAACCGGAAGGGTCCCTGATAAACCGATTTAATCGTTCAGAAAGACTCTCGAGTTCCATTCTGTATTTTTCAATTTTACGTATCTCTTCTTGGGTATTCTGGCTCCTAGTCAGAAGATTATCACTCTGCAAATCAATCGAGATCAATTGGTTATCCTGACTGAAACTATTGAACGCATTTTCAGATTTCCCAAGCTTCTGCTGAACATCTTCCAGTTGCTCTTTAATATATTTTAGGGCTTCGAGCGTCCGTTTCATTTGCCTTTCGGAATGAAGCGCCTGGTAGGTCAAGGCAGTCATGTTGGCGAGTTTTTGTGCAAAAGAAGGGTTTTCATCTTCAACCTTAATATTCAAGATATTGGTAAATTTCTCCCGGGAAACCTCCACTTTGGATTGAAGGCCCATAACAATTCTGATGATGTTGGATTTCAAATGACCTTCTTTGATGTCCCTCTTGGGAATTAACCCAAGTTTTTGAGCGACCTTTTCAAAAACGGAATAGCTGTTGATAATGGAAATCTGGGTTTCCATATCATCGCTGCCGGACCAGGAAAGGGTCTTCGCATAGAGCCCCTCTACTTCTGTCTCTTTGTCGAACTTTATGCTGCAAACGGAGGTATAGATTGGGGTGGGAGCACGGATGATCGAAAAGGAGGTACTGAAAAAGCCTAAGATGATCGCAGTGATAACGACAGTGGCCTTCCTCTTCTTGAGAATACGCCAATATTCCCGAAGGTTTATGTCATATTGCGCCAAAGTCGTCCCTTGTTTCTATCACCTTATAGATTAATCAACGTTGATTTTGAAACCTTCACCATATCGTGCCGCAAAGTCACCGGGATAGAGCATGATGTCAAGCAGAGGCAACACATTTGAGATCCAACGATTGATGTCGCCGATTCTCCTTGGAGGAACGTAAATGAGGTCTCCATTCTGAAGCGGGATGTTCTGTGATATGTCTGCCTTCCTTAGGATGGCATTAACATCCGCCATCATCACCAACGGTTCTTCTCCAGATTCACGTCCCCTTACGATCAGGGTGTTTTCCTCTTTGGCGACACTGGTAAAATTACCGGCCAAGGCCAGGGCCCCCAACAAATCCTGAGCTTGCTTGAGGGGGTAGATGCCTTGCTCATCGACGGCTCCTAATACATAGACCCTGTCGCCAAATAAAGGCAATTCAGGTACATCGACCACGTCATCGGCATCGATGATGACATTCTGGCCCGAGTCTCCTCTCGACATGATGTCGAAGAGATTGATAATATATGTATCTCCTCCTCTGATGAGTTGGACCCGCCTGATGTCTGCATCAACATTATACCCCCCTGCAAGGGAAATCAGATCTAAAAGGGTAGTCTTCCCTCTCAGATAGATCTTTCCGCTGGCCGATTTAGAAAAACTGGGCGCCTGGAGGGAAGTGAGATATCCGGTAACCATGGCGGACTTGCTTTTAAATTCTTTGATGAAGATATCAACCCTCGGATGCCTCAAGTAGCTTGATAATCTCTTCGTCAAGAGGGCATCCAATTGGCTGGAGGTCAATCCATCCACAAACAGATTGTCGATAAAAGAATAGGAAATATTTCCTTGGCTGTTCACGGTCACCGTGGCCGTATTTGTTTTCTCCCCAATATGTGAAATGATTTCAAGAACATCCAAAGGACCAATGCGATATTCCGGTCTCCCTGATATTTCGCTGAAGACCCGATTTTCAGTAACCTTGGTCATCCTTTTCACTTCTTCTTTCTTTTCTTTGCTCATGACCCCTGGTCTCATGACTGCGAAATTTCCTTCTTTGACAAGTTCCGCGACGGGAGCCCCCTCTATGGCCGGGTCGTGATAACAGGAGGCCGTCACCATGATCAATAAGAAAAAAGCGGGGAGCAGACAAAAAGTTATGGGATATTTTCCTGTTTTCTTGCCGACTTTATTTGCTGAAAGGTCATCAAGAATCTTTTTCATCATATTCAACCCTTATCTAAAATTGTGTTTTTCAAAAAGATTTATGGGACTTGATCTCCACTATTTCCCACTGCTTTATTCGAGCAAAAACCATGCCAAAATGCTGATATGACTTATAATCTGGAGATCTTCTTTGAATAAAGCCCTAAGGGTCAGTTCAATGCAGAAAGTGGGCCATATTTCGAATGGAATGTTTGTTAGATATTGTCAGATTTTTGACATAAACTGGGGCATTTGAAGGGTGATTTATAGTGATATGGAGGGATATTTGTTCTGTAAGACGAAAAAAAGGGCATGAAGTTTGTTTTCCTCTTAAACCATGCCCTATTATTAAGAAAAAGCTCTTATGGAAGTTCTTTTTGATCAATACTTTCAGTAATATATAATAAAGGATTATCCGGTAACCGAATGACCTCCCTTCCTACCACCTTATTTGACAGACCATCATATAGAATCTCTATACTGGGCCTCAGCGGCTGATTTTCATCAGTGGATACCACACGTCCAATGGATTGATTGTTCAATCTGACATAACTATTTACCGGAAACAGTGAAATTTGATTGAGAAAGATTTTTAAGATCTGGGGCGGAAATAACTTCTTCGTCTCCTTAATAATAAAATTGACCGCGTGACTCTGTAAATATTTTTCCCGGTATGGTTTCTCCTCCGTCATAGCGATATAGGTATCAATCAAGCCGATAATCGAGGCCATCTCAAGGATCTCTTGGCCTTTTAGACCCTTCGGATAACCTGAACCATCCGCTCTTTCATGCACCTGTAGTGCAACGTCCGCCAACCATCCATACCTTCTCCCAAGATTCGAGAGTATCTGAAAGCTTACATTTGTGTGTTGTTTGATTAAGGATATTTCCTCTTTTTTTAATTTCTCCTTTTTCTTAGGGATAAAATCCGGGATCTTATACATGCCCACATTTTCAAGAAACGCTGCGAGCCCCAATTCTAATAACCCCTTGGTATCGTAACCCATCCCTCTGCCTATTTTTAGTGAGGCGATCGTTACGCCAACCGTATGGAGGAGCATCCAGTCATAATTATCGGGAATGGACATGGCATATTCATTCATTTCATCGATGAGTTCATTATCAATAACATAATGAAGATCTGCAAGGATCGGGGATGGGCTTATGCCCTGATCTTTGATGACCCTTTCTCGAATCTCTCGGGCACTCTCAATACACTTCTCAAAATATTTAACGACCTCAACACTGGCATGGTCCCTCAGGGTTGAACCGGAAATCTCAGGTGTAATCTCGTCGCCTCTCTCTATGATTTGAGAGTCGCTGAACCACCGGAGATCCTCCCTATTCTCGATTTCGGGAGAGACATCTTCTTTTTCCGATTCATCCCTTATATTTATGATTTCAGAGAAGCGCACCATCATTAATGACACTTTCAATTATTGTCGAGCTGACTTGACTTTCATTTTGACTGTACCCCAACAATAGGGACAGATCACAAAGATTGTTGATGTTTCTTGGTACTCCCTTGCTATGATCATAGATTCTTTGAATGGCGTCTGAGCTGAAAATATTTTCTTTTTTACCAGCCTTATTGAGTCTAAAAACAATATAACTGGCTGTGTCTTCATAGTTGAAAGGTTCCAAATGGTATTTTATTGGAATTCTTTGATCGAGTTGTTGAAGACTTTTAATTTTGTCTTTCACCTCAGGTTGGCCGACCAGCATTATGGTAATAAGGAAGCGATGATTCAACTGAAAATTGAGGAGAAGTCTTATTTCTTCCAGGTTGGATTCGGTGAGTAACTGTGCTTCATCGACGATCAGGAGCGTTTCTTTGCTTATCTTCGCGTTCTCTATCATTTTTTCATTCAACTTTTGAAGGCATTTCACCTTCGTTTCCGGCACATCGTTCATGCCAAATTGATAGAGCACCTCCTGCACAAATTCAAGGGGTTCCAGTTTCGGATTGATAATGACACCGATATCAAATTCATCTCTGGAGAGCTTCTGGATACAGACCTTTATGAGAGTCGTCTTCCCGCAACCGATCTCCCCGGACAGCATCGCCCCCCCCTTTCGCATCTTTCCTGCATAGATAAGACGTGTCAAGGCTTCTTCGTGGGACTTGGAAAGGAAAAAAAATCTGGGGTCAGGGACATTTTCGAAAGGCAATACTTGAAATCCCCAGTAATCGAGATACATATAACGAATTCCACCTTAATTAATTTATCTTAAATTATACATAGAATTAAACATTTGTCAATATATAACATAAAACTTATGTAGTCTTATGCGAAGCATTTCTCTTTATTTCCCTTATATTTTCGTCATGATAAATCATGCCGGATAACCTTTGATGTTACACAATATGGTTCTTCTCCAATTTAGTTGGAGAAGGGGGTCGGCCCGCCACAAAAAAGGCGGGCTGGATTCCAGGGGTCGCGCCCGCTACAAAAATGGCGGGCGGGGATTCAAGGGTTTGTTTTCTAAAGACTTTATCAGCGCTTTTAA
>JAQYVK010000439.1 GCA_030145585.1 Desulfatiglandales bacterium
TGCCGACCTGTCGAAGGAGTGCCACCATCCTCGCCTGGGGACTGTAAATGGCACCTGGATCTTGGGGCACATCCTCGTGGAAGAGAGCCAACACACCGGCCAGGTGGCGATGATCCGGGGGATGATTCGAGGACCCGACGCCTAAGAACCGCCATGCTCACCGCCCACTTCGTTCGAAACACGGAGGACGCAGAGAATTCTTATTTTTTCATTTACCGTTGAGAGGACGGTAAATGAAAATCATCCGAAGCTTCGCTTCAAACAGTTTTTTTGTCAAGTACTCGAAATCAATAGGATCTAACATTCGATGAGTACCCGACAGAGCAAGATTAGCCATTACTCTGCCCGCTCTGTCCCGGTGGGAATATAGTCCTGTCGGAGAAGAGCTTGGGTTTATTTCTTTTCGACCTCTCAGCGAAAAGAAATAAGAAAAAAACCCTCTGTGATCTCTGCGCCTCTAGCAAAGCGGGCGGTTATCATTTAAGGAATTCGATAAAATGGTTGGGAGGAGAAACAATTTATTTTGTGAACACATTGGTGAAAATTGGCAAGAAAATTGCACAGTTACAGCGATAGCATTTCAAGGTATATTTCAGGAGAGACTTAAAAATGAAAACTCTGAGATGGTATCGCTTTTTTTTGACGCTTTTAGTCACATTAGTCAGTTTTAGCTTTTTCACGGGTTGCGATAGTGCCAGTGACGTTATCGATGAGGCCACCGGGAATCGGGCTGTCAAGCAGTACCACAGAACAACAAAAAAGCTTGACAAGATCGCAGAACAGCAAGCAGAGCGGTATGGAAATATCCCTGATGATGAGACTGAAGAGGAGGAATGATACTTCCCCTCCGAGCAAGCTCGGTGGGGAAAGAATACAGTAGACAGAATCCAGGAGTCAGAATAAAAACCCTTCCTTTATTAATCCTTATCTCTATTTTGCTCGCCTTCACCAGAATGCCCCGCCTTTGAGGGAGGGGCCCTGTAGGATTTTCCTGAGGGAACCTCATTCAACAGGGCAGGGATGACAAGCCAATCCGAATTAACTTGACCTGAAACCGTTTTTATTATTAGGTAAATAGAATAAACCCCACCATTAATAATCCCTATTTGGCGAAGATGCCTTCTGCTTGAAAAATAGAAAAGCGGGTGGATCATGCATACTCGACACAAAATACGCTATTTGCTTCTATTAACACTCTGCTTCTTCACAATCTATAGTTGCGCCACGTTTAAACCCCTGCCCATCGAGCAGGTTCCTTTTCGGGACCGGGCTCAGACACAGACCAAAAATAATGTCCGCGTCACCGCCGCCGTACTGAGCGAAGAAGAAAGCCAGACAATTTTTGACCTTCCTCTTTATGACCAAGGTATCCAGCCGGTTTGGTTAGAAATCGAGAATAACGATGAGGAAAATATCTGGTTTGCACCCGTTGGATTAGATCCTGACTACTTTGCTCCACTTGAGGTCGCCTACATGAACCGCCGCACGTTCTCCGGAAAAGCAAACAAAAAAATGGAAGAGTATTTCCATGCTCAGGGCATAACGAAATATATTCCCAAGGGTGACATCCGATCAGGCTTCGTTTTTACTAACTTAGACATGGGAACCAAAGCCTTCAACGTCGATATTGTCGGGGAAGACAATCAGATCAGGATGTTCACGTTCTTCATTTCTGTCCCAGGGCTCAGGGTAAGTCATCAGGATGTGGATTTTGAAAATTTGTATTCAAAGGAAGAGATGGTTTCCTATGATGATGAGGCGAGCCTGAGAAAGGCACTGGAGGACTTACCTTGCTGCTCGACAAATGAAAAGGGGACGAAAAAGGCGGATCCACTCAACATAGTTTTTGTCAGCAAAGGCGAGGCCTTGCACCATGCTCTCATTCGCAGCGGTTGGAATGAAACGGAGAAGGCAGAGCCAGGGGTTGTATCGAAGGGCACGAGATCCTCTACATTTGGAAAGCAAAATCAATACGAGCCCGTACACCCATTCTTTCTATATGGTCGTCCTCAGGACGCGGCTTTCCGAAAACCTCGGGAAAAAGTAAAGGAACGAAATCACATCCGGCTTTGGTTATCGCCCATGCGCTTCAAGGGTCAGCCCGTGTGGGTGGGACAGATCAGTCGGGACATACAAGTACGGTGGTTAAGGAATGAGTTTGAGATTGAGCCTCTGGTGGATGAAGCGCGAGCCTATATATTGCAAGATATACTATACGCCCGGGCATTGGCGAAATACGGGTATGTGAAAGGCGTTGGCGAAGCAACGATGTCTAATCCGCGTAAGACCTTTCAGAATGACCCCTATTTTACGGATGGCTATCGAGCCGTTATGTGGGTGTCCAGTAAACCGGTTTCTTTTTCAGAGCTCGAATTTTTAACATGGGAGATCGAAGGTTTGAGGCCAAAGCGGCTCTTAGAAATTCAAGAGAGTGAATAAACTGGTGAACACATGTTTAAACCCATGAACAAGTGGTGGATGATATTGCCGGTCCTCTTCACGTTGGCAGTGACCGGATGCGCCACATACAACCCAAGGCCTATGGATGAAGTCCCTTTTCTTGACCGTGCTCAGACCCAATACGAGAACAATGTTCAAGTCACAGCCGCTGTGCCGAGTGCAGAGGAGAGCAAAAAGCTGTTCGGCGTTGATCTTTATGAAAGAGGGGTTCAGCCCATCTGGCTGAAAATCGAGAATAAGGACAAAAAATCTATTTTCTTTTTGCCCGTCGGTCTTGATCCGGATTACTTCAGCCCCATCGAGGCGGCCTATGTGAACCATTTTACTTTCTCAACACCTAACAATGACGACATGACCCGGCGTTTTTTGGAGCGAGGCAAGGGCATGTATATCGCCCCGGGCACCACAAGGTCCGGGTTCGTCTATACCCCAGTGGATGAGGGGACCAAAGGTTTCAATGTGGACATCCTCGGAGAAGATCACGAGGTCAGGACATTCATATTCTTCATCAATGTCCCGGGTCTAAGAGTTGACCATCATCAGGTGGACTTTGATACCCTTTATTCGGAGGATGAGATCATGTCCTACGATGCGGATGGTCTCAGAAAGGCCCTGGAAAATCTCCCTTGCTGTACCACAGACAAAGAGGGAAAAGACCAGGGGGATCCTCTCAACATCGTGATCATAGGGGAAGGTGAAGACCTCCTTCATGCCTTCGTTCGCTCGGGCTGGGATGAGACGGAGACCATGTATTCGACGTCAGCTTTGAAAACAGCCAGATCTTTTATATTTGGGGGTGAGTATCGTTACTCGCCCGTGAGCGGTCTATATGTCTTTGATCGTCCACAGGATGCGGCTCTGCAGAAAGCTCGGGGAACGATCCACGAACGGAATCACCTGCGGCTTTGGCTAACCCCAATGCGTTTTGAAGGCAAGCCCGTATGGATTGGCCAGATCAGTCGCGACATAGGCGTACGGTTCACATGGAGGACCATTACGACCCACAAGATCGATCCTGATGTGGACGAAACCAGAGACTTTCTCGTTCAGGATCTATGGTATTCCCATGGGCTTCTAAAAAATGCCTACGTAAAGGGGGTGGGGGCTGCACCCATTTCGGAGCCGGGGAGGAATCTTACGGGTGATCCTTATTTCACGGATGGTCTACGGTTAGTACTTTGGGTCTCTGGTGAGCCCGTCGATCAGGAAGACGTTGAATTTGTAGACTGGGAATCCCCAATAACTCATTAGCAGGACCAAACCATGACACTTTGGAGAGTAACTACTCAGGTAGGTAGACTGAAGGCTGAAGACTGTTAGGAAAAACTGAAATAGGCTCATTTTAAAGTCATATTTGGTGCGAAAGTCTGCTCTCTCTCCACCAAAGTGCGTCAATCGTGCTTTTCAGACCCCTTTAGCCTTCAGCCTAATGGTGACTGTAAGAAATTGAGCATCTACAGTCACCCCTTCAGCCTGACTACTTGAATACTCACGTCAGAGTAACTTCTCTGTCGCTGGACCTCCTTGACGCGGCACAGATATCTTGTTCTAAGAAAAGTCAGGGATAAAATTAGAAGGAAAGGACCCCTATTTCATATGATTATAGATGCGATTCAGGATTTCTACCCGGATGATATTGCAATTTGTTATGGATGCGGAAAAAACAACGACCATGGCCTTCATATCAGGACTACATGGGATGGAAAAGAAGGAATATTCAGATTCAAACCGGAA
>JAQYVK010000440.1 GCA_030145585.1 Desulfatiglandales bacterium
TACCACATTGGACAAAAAGAAGCGGGCTCGTTAACAGGATCAAAAAGATCAATGGGAGTACGGAACAATTCATCAGGCAATGGAAAAATCCGGTGAACGGGAGATGTTCTCCGAACTGCCCAAAGAGCGGCTTTACACACCTCTCGATCTGGAGGACTTCGACTACATGGACAACCTTGGATTCCCGGGAGACTATCCCTTTACGCGGGGAATCCATCCAACCATGCATCGGGGAAGACTCTGGGGCATGGCGGAATATGCGGGATTCGGCATGCCGGAGGATACCAACAGGCGTTGGAAATTTCTCCTCGAGGAAGGTCAAAACGGCGTCAGCCTCGCAACCGATCTGCCCACCCAGCTGGGTTATGACCCGGACCACCCTCTGGCTTCGTCTGAGGTGGGCGTTGTCGGGTTGTCCTGCCCTTCCCTCAAGGAAGTCGAAATCCTTTTTGACGGCATACCTCTTGATAAGATTACGGTCCGGGGCTCTATCAACCACCCGCACATCATCCTCTGGTCCATGTACATGGCGGTGGCTGAACAACAGGGCGTGCCTTCCCAAAAAATGGGGGGGAGTGTCCATTGGGACTGCCTTAATGAATACGTAGGCAGAGGGGCCTATATTTTTCCGCCCGATGGCGCCTTGCGGCTTGCCATTGACTTCATGGAATACGGCCTAAAACACATTCCGCGTTTGAGCTATCTTGTCAATGCCTACACGGTTCGCGAATCCGGTGGTTCTCTGGTTCAGGAAGGGGCCTATGCCATGGCTGCCGGTATGGCATTCTTGGAATCGGCGCGCAACAGGGGCATTGAGGTAGACGCCTTTGCACCCCGGCTCACGTTCAATCATGCAATCCATATGAATTTTTTCGAAGAAGTGGCCAAGTTCAGAGCACTCAGGAGGATCTGGGCGCGAATCGTTAAAGAGAAATTTGGTGCAAAGAAAGAAAATTCCATGATGTACCGCTTTGGTCCGGGCACAGGGGGATCCACTTTTACAGCCCAGGAGCCGGAGAACAACATCGCGAGGGCGACGCTGGAAAGTTTGGCTGCGATCTTAGGCGGCGCCACATACCTGCACACGGCCTCCTATGATGAGGCCTATGCCATTCCGACAGAGCACTCGGTTCGGATTGCACTCAAGACTCAGTTGATTTTGGGGCATGAAAGTGGGGTGACCGAGGTGGTGGACCCACTGGGAGGCTCTTACTATGTGGAGCGACTGACCAATGACATTGAAGAACAGGTGATGGCATATCTCAGCAAAATTGAAGAGCAGGGCGGCATGATTGAAGCCATTAATTCCGGTTGGTTTCAGGAGGAACTTGCCCGGTCAGCCTACCAGAAACAGCGGGATTTTGAGGATGGGAAACGGATTGTTGTTGGTGTGAATCGGTTTGCGAGTGAGGAGAAAGGGAAGTTTGTCATTCACCGGGCGGACCCAAAGGTGACTGAGGAGATGATTCGCAGGGTGAAAAAACTTCGCGAAGAGCGAGACAATAAAAGGGTCGATGCAAGCCTCTTAGAGATCGAAAAAGCAGCCAAAGGCACCGACAACCTGGTCCCCTACGTTATGGATGCCGTGAAAGCCTATGCGACCATTGGTGAAATCTCTGATGTTTTTCGCGGAGTCTTTGGGGAACACAAAGGTCTTAGATTTTGATCGTGATGAGGTCAAGTGATAATGAATAAGGAACGCCCTATTCGAGTGCTCCTGGCAAAGCCCGGATTAGACGGGCATGACCAGGGAGTCAAGGTCTTGGCCTTGAGCCTAAGAGACGCAGGCATGGAGGTCATTTTTACAGGCCTCCGGCAAACCCCGGAGGAGATCGCGCGGTCCGCGATCCAAGAGGATGTGGATGTAGTCGGCCTCAGTTCCCTTTCCGGTGCCCATAATTCTCATTTTCCCGCTGTTAAGGATATTTTGGTCCGGGAAGGGAGAGAGGATATGCTTGTCATCGGTGGAGGCATCATTCCGGTGGAGGATATTCCTTTTCTTAAAGAAAAAGGGGTAGAGGCCATCTTCGGGCCCGGGACCCATACCAAGGAGATCGCAACTTTTATCAAATCCCATATTACTCCCAAGGAATCGGCGGGTTAATATTCGAATCCAAATTTATCATGAAAGACAATTTCCCATCAGGGTATAAAAACTCTGAACAATCAAAAAAAATCGTCTCCTTGAAAGAGGCCGTGGCGAAGACTGTCAAGCCGGGGATGAATCTTCACCTGGGCACGGGCGCTTATGCCAATGCCGCCACTCGCGAAATAATCCGACAATACTGGGGAAAGGATCCGGGGTTTACGCTCATCTCCAGTGGGGTGACGACCCCGTTTAAGATCGCTCTGGTTTGTAGCGGGTTGGTCAAAAAGGTGATCACCACGAACCATTCCTATCTCTACCCTAGCGTGAAACCGATTTCACTGCTTCTGAACATGCATGAAGAGGGACGCCTTGAAATTGAAAGCTGGTCTCTGTATGCCCTGGAACAAAGACTTATGGCTGCAGCCATGGGAGTCGGTTTTATGCCCACAAAATCTCTTGTCGGGACCACTTTAGGGGAAGAAAAAAGGGATGCCTTCAAGATGATGGAAAACCCTTTCGAAGAAGGTGAAAAAATCGGTATTGTGAAGGCCCTTTTCCCTGATATTTCATTCACCCACGGTTGTGTGGCAGATTCCGATGGAAATGTCATACTGGCGCCACCCTTTTTCACGAGCATCTGGGGACCCCGAGCGAGCAAAGGGGGGGTTGTAGTGACAGTGGAAAAAATAGTTCCCTCAGAGTTTATTCGAAGCCACAATACCTTGGTAAAGATTCCCGGCTCTTTGGTGAAATTCTTATGTTCCGTGTCTTTGGGATCCCACCCTCAAGGCCTTGCGGCGGAAAGTATCGGGATCGATACGGGCTACGGGGAAGATTATGAATTCATTCTTGAATCCGTTAAAGCCGGTAAGGATCAAGATACGTTGAAGGCATGGATAGATGAATGGATTTTAAAATGTCCGGAGCAGGAGAATTATTTACGAAAATTGGGACCGGAAAGAATCTCGTCCGTCAAACAAAAATCGAGCACTAAAACCTGGGAGAATGTTCTTTTAAAGAGTGAGAAGCCTTCCGGATCTCAAACAGCGTTTAATGAGACCGAAATGATGGTCGTTTCTGCCGCCAGGGAGATAAAGGATGTTGTCGTACATGGGGGATTTAACACCATTCTGACAGGCATTGGGTCACCAGCCATGGGCGTATGGCTGGCCGACTTCTTGCTCAAAGAAGAAGGCATAAAGGTATACATGATGACGGGCAGCGGTTTGGTAGGGTATGCCCCGAGACCCGGAGACCCGTTTCTAATGACCATGTCTCATGTCATGACCTGTTCTATGTTGACCGATACCACGGACATTTATGGGACCTTCGTGGGAGGTGCCCATAATCAATGCCTCACGGTTCTGGGCGCCGCTCAGGTCGACCAATATGGGAATCTGAATACGGTGAAAATTAATGATAAGCCTTTAATCGGCGTCGGAGGGGGTGGCGACGCCGTGAATGCCAGAGAGACCCTGGTGGTTGCAAAACAATCAGCAGCAAGGTTTCTCGAAAAAGTCGACTACGTGGGTATCTCCGGCAAGAACATAAAAACCCTGGTTACCGATTATGGGGTCTTTAAAAAGCTCGAGAAGGATAAAACATTCACACTCACCAAGGTTATAAATGCCTCCTCAACAAAAAAAATGGAAGATCGAGTAAAAAAGATTCAGGAAATGTGTGGTTGGCCATTGAAAGTGGCCGATACGCTGGAAAATGTCTCGCCACCGACGGCAAAAGAGCTTGCCATACTGCGTTCTCTCGATCCCGAAGGATTCTTTATTGGGAAGTAGTTACCGGGATGTTTATAAGTAGTACTGGGATTTTAGAACAAATGTGTGACGTAATTTCATCAACATATTGAAGTCAAAGAAACCAGGATTCAAGGAGTCAAGGGGTCAAGGATTCGAGTGATTAAAAAAACGAACCCATGCTTCCAACGAGTTATCAGTAGAGTTTTTAAGAGAGGAATCCGGAAAATAAGGAGGGAAAAAAATGGTAGTGGAAAAAGACTATTTCGTGTTGGGCAAAAGCCTACCACGCGTAGACGCCCATGAAAAAGTAACGGGCAAAGCGACCTATGTGGATGACATGGTCATGTCGAATATGCTCTACGGAAAGATCCTAAGGAGTCCGCATGCACACGCCAATATCATAAGCATCGATACGACCGAGGCCAAGAAACTGCCCGGAGTCAAGGCCGTGATCACGGGCATGGATCTTCCGAAAAAGACTTATGGCACCGATCCCCGATTCCAGGATGAGTATGCCCTTTGCAGGGACAAGGTGCGATACATCGGAGATGACGTGGCTGCGGTTGCGGCCGTGGACGAAGAGATCGCCGAGGCTGCTCTGAAATTGATCAAAGTGGAATATGAGGTGTTGGAAGGGCTCTTCGATGTCTATACGACAAGAGAACCGGGGAAACCTGAGATACATGAAGGCAAAGCGAACAATGTCAGCTCCGAGATCCACCTGGATGCGGGCGACGTGGAAGCAGCCTTCGCAAAAGCAGAGCATGTCAGGGAAGATACGTTTCGTTCCCAACCCACCTTCCATGCCCCATTGGAGCCCCATGCCACCATTGCGCGCTGGGATGAAAACAACAAACTGACGGTCTGGTCGAACAAGCAAATTCCTTTTTATATCCGAAGACTCCTTTCTCACACCCTGGAACTCCCGGAGACCCATGTCCGTGTAATCAAGCCCTATATAGGCGGCGGGTTTGGGGGGAAAGGTGAAATGTTTGCCTTGGATGTTTGTGCTTCTTACTTGTCCAAGATGACGGGCAGACCGGTCAAGATCGTGTACACACGCGAAGAATCCCTTGTGTGCACCCGAAGACGTCATGAAATGACCATCACCCTTAAGTCCGCCATGAAAAAAGACGGCACCATTTTGGGCGTAAAAGGAGAGATCCTGTCGGAGACAGGCGCCTATAATGGGACCGGACCCTTGGCCACCTTCCTGGCAACAATTTTTTTGAACCTGCCCTGGAAGATACCCGCCGTAAAGGTGGACAGCTATCTCATCTATACGAATTTGTTGCCGAGTGGGCCACAAAGGGGGCACGGTGTCCTTCAGATGAGATTTGCGGCCGATTGTCATCTTGATCTCATTGCGGCAGACCTCAATATCGACCCCCTTGAAATAAGGCTCAAGAATGCCGTCCATGAAGGGTACCGAACAGTAAATAATATGAATGTGAAAAGTTGCGGTATCGTGGAGTGTCTGGAACAGGCGGCGGAAAAAATCAACTGGAAGGAAAAAAGAGGCAAAATGCCTCCCAATCATGGCATCGGCATTTCCGGTATGGGGTACTTGTCCGGCTGTAACCTGGTGCCTCACACGGGCGCAGCAGCCCTCGTCCATGTTCATGAGGACGGAGGGATCAAACTCCTGACCGGAGCGGCCGAGATCGGACAGGGGTCAGACACCTATTTATCCCAATTGGTGGCCGAGGAGATGGGGGTACCGATAGAAGATGTCAGTGTCATCTCAGGTGATACGAGTATAACGCCCTATGACCCGGGGACCTTCGGCAGTCGTGTCGCCACCATGTCGGGCAATGCGGCCAAAAATGCCGCCCGCAACGCTATCGAACAATTACTGAAAGTGGTGGCCGAGGAGATGGAGGTCGATGTGGAGGACCTAGCGGCGAGGGACAGAAAGATATTCGTCAAGGGATCCCCCGACAAGGGCATGTCCTTAAGAAAAGCGCTCAAGACCTATATGTACCGTGATCTTCCCATGCCCATTGTGGGAAGCGGTTTTTATCAGGCACCCATTCAGGTTCCTGATTGGTTCAAGGCGGAAAACGACCCTGCGGCCACATACAGCTTTGGGGCCCAGATCGCAGTGGTTGAGGTGGACCCCGATACCGGAAAAATTGCCCTCAAGGAGATGGTCAATGCACACGATGTGGGGATTATGATCAACCCGATGGCCGTTGAGGGGCAACTTCAGGGGTCCATTCATATGGGGACCGGACATGCCCTCACTGAAGATGTGGTGATCAAAGATGGTCTGGTCATGAATGCCAATCTTTTGGAATATAAAATCGCAACGCCCTTTGAAATGCCTTTGGTTCACGGCATTGCCGTGGAATCGGCATCTGATCAAACCGGACCCGTAGGACCCCACGGCGCCAAAGAATGCGGGGAAGGGACGCAGGTCAGTACCCTGCCTGCTATTGTCAACGCTGTCTTTGACGCCACAGGCATCATGTTCAAGGATTTGCCCATAACACCGGAGAAGGTCTTGAGGGCCTTAAAAGAAAAAAACAAAGGAGGTAAGTAGCTATGACCCTTCCCAAATTCACACACCTGGCCCCCTCTAGCCTGGATGAGGCCCTGGACCTCCTTAACGAAAAAGGAGAAAAGACAAAAGTCATTGCAGGCGGATCAGATTTGATGGTTCAGTTGAAACACAGAACCACTACGCCTGAATTTATTTTAGATATAAAAGGTCTCAATGGTCTGGAAGGCATCAGTGCCGGCTCGGACGGAAAAACGAATATTGGGGCTTTGACGACCCTCGACACGGTCTCAGAATCAGAGCAGATAAAAGAACAATTTCCTATCCTTGCTCGAGCCGCCTTTAAAGTCGCATCCTCCCAGATACGAAATGTCGGGACTTTGGGAGGCAATGTGTGCCTAAACACCCGCTGCTGGTATTACAACCAGACTTCCCAGTGGAGGGAGGCGATTCCGGCCTGCTATAAGATGGGCGGAGATGAGTGTCTTGTGATCAAAAACAGTGACAAATGTAATGCCGTATTCTTAGCAGATACGGTGCCTGCCTTAATAGCACTGGATGCCGAATTGAAGATCCTAAAGAAGGGTGGCGAAAGAACCATTCCCATAGAGCAGCTCTACAACGGTTCCGGGCACCCGTCAAACCTGCTTGGGGCTGATGAAATATTGGGGGAAATCCAAATCCCTGCAACTCCAAAAAACACCTACAGCGTCTTCATCAAAGATGCCCCAAGAGAAGTCGTCGATTTTGCAATCGTCAATATGGCCATGTGCATCACATTTAAAGGAAATGACGGGGTCTGTGAAAAGGCCAGAATTGCCGCTGGAGGGGTGACCTCCGGACCCGTCCGGTCCCTAAAAGGGGAAGATGCGCTGAAAGGCAAGAAGATCACCGACTCGTTGGCCGATGAAGTGGCTGATCTCGTGGTAAAAGACGCCGCCCCCATATCGCCCATATGGGTATCTCCAAGTCAAAGACGACAGACATTGAGGACCTTTGTCAAGAGGCAGTTGATGGCCGCCCTGGCCAACAACCAGGGAAATTGATCTCGAAAAGACGTGGTTTCAACAAGATACGATAGGAGAAACAAATGAAAAAGCTCATACAATTGACGGTTAACGGTGATGTAAGGGATGTCATCATAGAGGATCATTACACTTTGCTTCAGGTTCTGAGGACGGAAATCGGATTGACCGGGACCAAACGGGGATGTGACCATGGCGAATGTGGCTCTTGTACCGTCCTCATCGACGGAAAGGCGGTTTTGTCCTGCTGCCAACTGGCCATCGAGATGCAAGGGAAAAATATCGAGACGATTGAAAGTCTCACCGCAACCGGAGAAATGCATCCCCTACAGAAGTCTTTTGTGGAAAATGGTGCGGTCCAGTGCGGATTTTGTACCCCCGGCATGATTCTTACGTCAAAAGCCCTTCTGGACAAAAAGCCTAAAGCCAATGAAGAAGATATCAAACGCCATATCGGCGGAAACTTTTGTCGTTGTACCGGTTACAATCAGATCATAGATGCGGTCAAAAAGGTCGCTGAGGGATC
>JAQYVK010000441.1 GCA_030145585.1 Desulfatiglandales bacterium
CCATCTCGTTATGACTGGCTACCGAATGGTCCTCTTCTTCACCGGTCATTCCTTGTTTGAGGAACTTCGAAATCATGGCCCCCTCAATCCTTAAGTAAACCCTTAAAAAAAATTTTGATATAATTGTCGGACAATTCCCTTCCCGACTCCCTACGATCATAATCGAACCAGTAAAATGTCCAGCTGCACATCCCTATTGCGGCGAAGGTGGCAAAGGTCTTATTGACCCTTTCGACTTTCCCCGCTTCTTCCAATTCTGAAATCGCATTGTAAATCAGATCAAAAGCCCTTCGCCACACTTTTTTTATTTTTTCATGATGTTCAGGTTTCAGCTTATTGGCTTCCTGAATAAGCATTTTTGCCGCAGCATTTTTGGTGAGTGATCTTTGCATGTAGTTCTTTAAAAAGTGGGTTATGCGGCCTTCAGGATCTGAAATTTTCTCTGCAGCGTCGAGGGTTGGGATGAAATCCTTTTTCAGGTTATGCTCATGGATGAAGAATAACAACTCCTCTTTGCTTTTAAAATAATGGTAGAGGCCGGCTTTTGTCAGATTCAGGGCCCCGGCAATACGAGATAACGGGGTCTGGACATAGCCATTTTCGATGAACAGTTCTAGTGATTTTTCGTAAATTTCTTCTCTTCGATCCATAACCCTACCTGCCGACCGTCAGGTTTTCAAATTATGCCTTACCCACTCCAATGTCAAGAAAAATACAAAAGACATCTCTCTGTATGTTTTCAGAGAACTTGACTTGACCTTTTAAGAACATAATTTATAGGAAATTGTTTTGGAATCTACCGCTTTCTTTGAAGAAAGTTGCTCTCAAAAAGGAACGCTACATTCCGCTGAAAAGGCGGGGAAAAGGGGTTAAAAAATGGATGACGTTCAATTTGTCTGTGGTGCCTGTGAGAGGAGTTATCAAGGGGATGATAAAAATGTCATGACAGAATGCCGTGTTTGTCATCGACTCCATTGTAATGACTGCGTTGACGAGTTTGGCAAGTGTGTGGCATGTGCCGGAGAGGGATCCTCTAAGGAATAGCTTGATGCTGACCCTGAAAAGGTCAAATAGGATATATTTTTTCTCTCACAGAGCTCGCTGAGCACCCAGAGACTTTAGAATTTTGGACATAGTCCTTGAGGGGAGGATTCTGTTCAGACGACTACGCTGCGCGTTATAGTCCTGATATTATTTACATTCATCCGCTTAATAATATACAGATGCCCCAGTAAGGGCGATGGTCGGCCTGATTCGTCCTCCTTGCCTTGCCATAGCTTTAGCGACGGCAGGTCAACGAATCAGGCCAAAAAAATCTCCTCCGTGATCTCTGCGTGCTCAAGCGACCAACGGGAGCGGGCGAGAAATAAACAAATCCCCTTTCCCGCATAGCATAGTAGACGGTTTGTAGGATTAATTAAAAAGGAAAGTTTGGAGCTTTCACGAGGGCCTCTGAGACCAGATTGACAAGTCCCCAAATAGCATCGGCTGAGAGATGTTTCTCCACCGAGCGATCAAAAAGAACAGAAACCCGCGGCTCGAACTCCTCATCCCCTTCCCAAAGCAGGTAATAGAGCGGGACCTTTGGAAGGGCCGGGATGCTGTAAGAAACATCCGCGAGGTTTAGGGCTTCTCCGCCAAGTGATTCCGCCGCTTCTTTGAACCCACCAGGATCGGAGCCATAATGGGTAAGCAAGTGCCCAAGCCTAAGCTCGTGGGGCCCTTGAAAAAAATGGGCGGTCTTCAATTCTTGAACGCTTATCAACTCATTTTGCAAGGAATCAGGTCCCGCCTTGAGAAGATAGACCAAAATGAGGAGCTCCAATAGGGGATCCTCAACATTCTCCCATGATCCGGTCTTCCGGCTTTTAAGAGAGGCTTCTTCCCTGTCTACCAGGATCTCTCTCCCTAAGACTGTTAAAATGAGGCCATTGGGCGGAGACTCAACCGCCAGCGAGCGGTCGCATACCTTTTTTATTTCCCCCGCTTTCAGATCCCCCCAGTGTTGAGGGGGCACTTGTGTTTCTTCACCCATCCATGTCCTCGCTAGCATACAATTCGTTTGGCTCTATAGACATAAAAATCCGAATCTCGAAATCCGAAATTGTCTCCTTCTCCGAAGGAGAAGACCGAAACCAATATAAAATGACCAAAATCCAAATGACCGAAACTTTACAGTACAACATTAAGTTTCAAGACTGCAACTTAGTTTGTTTGTTTCTAACATTGAAACATTAGGACTTTGAATTTGTTTCGGATTTCGATATTCGGATTTCGAATTTAAACGCTCTGAATCATTCTTCTCTGCTGAGCCAATTGACTCCGACACCACCCAAAGGACGGAATTTTCTATAAACCAATAAAGCTCTTCCCCTTCAGAGCGTTCGGCAGGTGTTTTCCAGCTTTCCAATGGCCTCGATATCGATAATGATTTCGTCCCCCTCTTTCATGTAAATCGGCGGGTCACGGAAGGCTCCTACCCCATCCGGCGTGCCGGTCATAATGACATCCCCGGGGGTAAGGGTGAAGCTGTTAGAGAGAAACGTCAATAACGACGGAATGTTGAAAATCATCTGACTGGTATTGCTGCTCTGCATGAGCTCCCCGTTCAGCCAGCTCTTGATCTCCAGGGCATTGGGATCGGGTATCTCGTCGCGGGTCACGATCCACGGGCCTAATGGACAAAAGGTGTCCAAAGACTTGCCCCTCACCCATTGGCGGTCCCCGAACTGCAAATTCCTGGCACTCACATCGTTCCCACAAGTGTATCCGAAAACGATATCCATGATGTCTTTTTCCTGCCCTCCATGAGACTTTTTACCGATGATGACGGCCAATTCCGCCTCGAAATCAACCTCGTTGGTCAAAGCTGTATTCCATGTGATCTGAGATTTGTGGCCGGTTAAACTGTTCAATAATTTAGAAAAGACAACTGGATTTTTCGGGGCCTTTGCGTGGCCTTCGCGGATGTGCTCAGAATAATTGAGCCCGATCCCTATGATTTTGGAAGGCTGGCTCAAAGGGGGTGCAAACGTGACTTCATCCAACGGGATGGGGATCCCGACGGGTTTATATGCAGGGGCATCCACAATAAAGTCCATCATATCACCCTGAAAATCAATAGGGGTAAGCTCTTCATCATTCTGGATAATTCCCAAACGAATGTCATTATCTTGATAAAACTGT
>JAQYVK010000442.1 GCA_030145585.1 Desulfatiglandales bacterium
CGGGCAATTTCTTGCCGTACTCCTTCACATAGATCCCGCCTTCGGCATTGACCTCATCGACCCACATCTTGTAAATCGGTCCAAATGCGTTTGCTTCAAAAAAAGCAGATACGCCTGATAAGGGCCTTGCTGCGCCAATAACAATTTTGTCCTTTGCTTGGGCAGCGAGTGGAAAGGAGATAAACATGATTAATACGATCAAGTAAATGGCTAATTTAGGTAACTTTTCTGTGCGATTCATCTTTTGTCCTCCTTTTAAAAGTTTGTTGGTGAGTAATTCGGTTTGTCAATACCACGCTGTTTTAAATGTTAAATATTTTCTAACGTGATCGTTCCCTATTGAACATGACCTACAAACTACAAAAAATAAATTCTAATTGATATTTTATGAAAATGGAGAAAAATTACCTAAAAGAAATCGACACGGTCTAAATAAATGGGGTGGGACTCAAATTATGATCAACCAATATCCCGTTTTGCTTTGAATTGTCAATGACAAAAGCAGTTCACATCTAACGACCTGATATCATTATGGAATTTATGGATAAATGATTTTTTGAGTAGATTGGACTAATATTTAACAAAAAAAACATTTTGTCAATGAAATAATTGTTGAAAAATTGATGGTAATTTATTATTTAATCAATGAGGGGGGCAAAAGATGCTTGACTTCAAACCAATTAAACAACCTAGAGTGTCGGAGGAGGTTTTCAAACAACTCAAAGGGGCGGTTTTGTCAAGTGAATTCAAAGCAGGTGACAAACTGCCTCCTGAGAGGGAGTTGGCAGAGCAATTTCAGGTCAGCCGTATCGCCATTAGGGAGGCTATCAGATCTCTTGAAAATAGTGGTTTCGTTGAAATTCGTCAGGGTGCCACCGGGGGCGCATATGTGACCGATTTGACATTTGAACAATTGGCAGGCGCTTGCCTTGACCTATTCCTGGCAAACAAGATCTCAATCCATGAACTGCACCAGGTTCGCATTCTCATGGAACCGGAAGTTGCCCGTTTGGCGACCTTAAATGCCACACCTGAATCCAAGCAGCGCCTGCGGGAGGCCTTTGAAGCGGAGTGTCCCCCCGTAGCGACCGTAAAGGAAGATGTTGCATTAGGGACGAAGGTTCATTTCATACTCGCTGAGATGTGCGGGAACCGGTTTTTAGAAGCCATCGTCAATTCAGTCATCAAATTGAATGCGAATATTATAGAGGAGCTTAACCCTGATCCACCCAACTCCATACACCCACCAGGGATGCATGGCCCCCTTGTTGAGGCCGTTTTAAGTGGTGACCCGGAAGCTGCCGCTGAGGTTATGAGAAATCATGCAATCGCATTTTATGATAATCTCAATCGATTGGAAAAGGAATACCGAGAGCGTAAAGATCTTGAGATTGCAGATGCTCGTTCCGACAATTGAGTTTTTCCTGTTTTAAATTATCGTAGGTTAAAGACGTTTTTTTATGGATTTCCAACTCAACAAAATACCATTGTTTGTTTTGAGACCCAGGTGCCGATCCCTTCCACATCTCCAAGTCAATCCTGCTATAATCAGCTTCTGGCATCCATTCAAAACATCAAAAGTAATAGGTAATGGGGAAAGGAGCCGTTTCCAATGGTAGACATTAAAGAATATACAGCTATTTTGGACAAGTTTAACTTCGACGTACCGCCGGTGGGCGTTAAATTCTTGTCCAAACCACCGGACATGGTCGAGAGGATAGACGAGAACATGGCTCTCTGCGAAATGCTCAAAGCGGCACAGGAAGGGAATACCTTTTTCGCAGACGCAGAAAATCATGCCTGTGAGGCGGGATTATATGTATTGGGGCAGGGAGATATGGCTGAGCCTTATATAAATGGAGAATTCGGGGCCGGACTAAAAATCTTTAAAGACCCACGCTCTGCCGCCAGACTGTACCACCATATCCCAAAGATAGGAAAAGGGGTTGTTAATTATATTGCCCTTTCCCCGTTAGATAAGCTCCCATTCGAACCGGATGTCTTGATAATTATGGCTGACACCAACCAGACAGAAATTTTGCTCCGGGCTTCGAGTTACAGAACGGGAAAAATGTGGGTCAGCAAATTCACACCCGCCATAGGATGCGCATGGACTTTTACTTATCCGTATCTCACCGGAGAGCTCAACTATTTCATTACCGGTCTCGGCCATGGGATGAAGCGAAGAAAGCTATTTCCGGAAGGTCGGCAAATTATCTCCATTCCCTTTGACCTGTTGCCTTCTCTGCTGGAAACATTGCAGGATATGCCATGGGTCCTGCCGGCGTTTAAACCGGACGGAATGGAATTTGTAGGGCGACTGGTTGATAAGTTGGGCCTTAAACGTCCATCATAAAGCAAACCAGATTCAACAAAGGTGACAGACATGAAGAAACCCTTTTTGAGGTACAAAGGCGAAAAACGCTATTTTGAAACGCCGCCTGATTGGAACGTCCTCACATTGGCGGCATTTCAAGATCATCTTGAGGAAAAGGACGTTGAGCAGCTTACGAGGCACGCTCTGAATAATCCGATTGGATCGGCGCCCCTCAAAGGGTGCCTATCCTCTTCCGACAGGATTGCTATCCTCATAGAGGACCAGACCCGTGCGTCCCCCAAAAAAAGGGTCCTTAAAACCCTTCTTGAAGAGCTGGGCAAAGCGCAAGTTCCAAAAGAAAACATCTCCATCATTATATCTCTCGGCACCCACAGGGCACTCAGCATAGAGGAATTAAAAGACAACTACGGCGAGGATGTTGTCGCGCAGTATGCCATCCACAACCACGACTGTCAGGCGCCGGACCTCGTACCGGTAGCGAAATTGAAGTCAGGGACCGTTGTCAAAATCAATAAAAAAGTCCACGACGCTACTTTCAAAATAGGAATCGGATCCATATTTCCACATCCTATGAATGGATTCGGGGGTGGGGGCAAGATCCTTTTTCCCGGCGTTTCGAACTTTGATGCCATCCTTGAGCATCATTTGAAATACAGTTTTCGGGGGGAGGCGAAGCTCGGGAAACTGGGAGGAAATCCTTTTTACGAGGAAGTCTCTGCATTATCGAAAGAGGCCGGGCTCAATTTCATTCTCAACAGCGTCCTGGATCACAATGATCTGCTCTACGATCTGGTGAGCGGTGATCCTGTGGAAGCCCACCAGGCCGGTAGCAACATGTGCAAAGAAATCGTCTCACGAACCTTTCAAAAAAAGGCCGACCTGACCGTCACGAGTGCCTTTCCCTATACGGAGGGTCTCCAAATCATGAAACCTCTCGCACCGGCTTCCATGATCACCAAAGAGGGCGGGTGTATCATTCTCCTTGCCTATTGCACAAGCCCCCTACCCGATGCCTATGTCGAAGGTTGTGAAAAGATTCGCCAAGAATACGGCAAGAACATCAGGGAAAGCATATTTGGACTTTTCGACAAAAACCAGCGCTTACTCGAGGGAAGCTCACCTGAGTACAACATGTCCATGACACAGGCGCTCTTGGGGCAAGATCAATTCAATGTGATCCTTGTGACCAAAGACATCCCCCGCGACAGTGTTGAACGATTGGGTTTTCTGTTCGCCGAGGATCTGGATCAGGCCTTTTCCATGGCTGCAACCTTCAATTCCAAACCGGATGTCCATATCATTCCCTCCGGAGGCGTGATCCTTCCAACGCTACAGGATGAATTGAGTGAATAGTGTAGTTCACTCTTGACCAAAGACGAATTCACCACAGAGCCACAGAGAGCACAGAGGGTTTTTATTTTTTTGCCCATCGGGAGAAAACGATGGGCAAAAAGACACTCCCCTGCGGGGCTGGGATAAGGGCAAGAGGAATACATTGGAATACTACGATTTATTCCTGGCCCGATAGGGCTGATGGTTTTCGTTTGTCGACGTTGGCCCGCCTCGCTTAAGTGGCTTGCAGAGACGGGCTGGTATCCCGGCAAACGAAAAGATAATTTCATCTCTGTGTACTCTGTGACTCGAGAGATCCTCGCGTAGACGCGAGGGAACGGGTGGTGAGAATCATTTGAAAGATTCCCATACTCTGAGGCTGTCGGTCCGGCCTTTCAGCCTTGCACGGAGTATCCGCCGTCGACGGGGAGTGCCAGGCCGGTTACAAAATCCGAGGCCGGGCTCGCAAGGAATACGGCCGTTCCCGCCATGTCGATAGGATCTCCCCAACGGTTTGCAGGTGTCCTGGCTATGACGCGTTCTTCGAGTCCCGGGATATCCCTTTTCCCACCCGCAGAAAGATCCGTGTTGATCCATCCGGGCAGAATGCAATTGACCTGAATGTTGTCCTCGGCCCAGGCGACTGCCAAGCTGCGGGTCAGTTGCACGATTCCACCCTTGCTGGCACCGTAGGATGGCAGAGCGGCAACACCAAAGATGGAGGTCATGGACCCGATGCTGATAATCTTTCCGCCGCCTGCCTTTTTCATGAAGGGATAGATCTCCTTCGCGGCGATAAAAAAACCGCGGAGGTTGATCTCCAGATTTTCATCCCACTCGGCCACGGTCATGTCCTGAGCAGGTTTACGAAAGCTTATACCGGCGTTCGACACCAGGATATCGATTCGCCCGAACTGATCGATTGTCTTTTTCACCATGGCCTGGTTGCCTTCCTCTTGACGGACATCCACCTTTAAACCCAGCACGTCTACACCAAAATCACCTTTGATTTCAGTCACAGCATCGGCCGTCTTGGTATCATTTCGCGCTCCGATGACAATGTGTGCTCCCGCCCCGGCAAGTCCCCGAGCGATGCCCTTGCCGATGCCGCCGTTTCCGCCCGTGACAATAGCGACTTTACCTTCCAGACTAAACATCCCTTCAATGGTCTCTTTCATATTGAATCCCTCCGGTTTGTTGGTAGTGAGCATTTGAACGGAACGGGGAGTATCGGGAAAGTGACAGATAACAAAAAGCCCCTCAACCTTCCTTGTCGTTTAGGTAAGGTTGAGAGGCTTATATGGTTTTCTATCCGAAGTTGTGTTTTTACTACCTCGGACGCATCTTTAGTTTCCATACATCTGGTTTATAAGGATAAACCGGCATACGCTCCCCTTTCCACCACTGCAAGGCTAGGAAGGGTGTGAAGGCCAGACCTTTTTCGTTATATTTCACGTCGCCCATCATGGTGCCTTTGAATTCGCCCCCGAAGACCTGATCTCTGACTTTTGCGGAAGCAAAGGAACCGGCCCTCTCGATGGCCATGGCGAGGATCTGAGGATTGGCATAAGAGAGGCCTACACTGGTGGAGTCATAGCCAAATGCCTTTATGAACTGTTCTTGAAGCTTCTTTGCCCCAGGCGCTCCCATTTTGTCACTCCAGAAACCGTCATGAATGATATAGTCGGCGTCCCCACCCATGGCCTTCTCGAACTCCCGGGTCCAGAACCCTTTCCAGCCGTGGATGTAGGGCACTTTTAAATTCTGTTCCTTCATCTGGCGCAGAAGGGTGATTCCGTCCGTGGGAGGAATCAGGGTGAGTATGGCGTCGACCTTTGCCGCCTTATATTTCAGGATATGGGAGGAGAAGTCCTTGGTGCCGGGCGCAAAAGGTGAGTCAATGACAATCTTGTAGCCGTATTTCTCTGCCCAGGCCTTGAATCCCATACCAAAGCCCTGTCCATCCTGGTTGTCCTCCATCAGCAAGGCCACTCTTTTCGGCCTTTTTTCCGGCGGCAGTTGCTCGTCCCAGATCGCGAAAGGGCTTTGAGCCGCACGACCTGTGTCCGAAAAGAGGTCCGATACCCACTTGAAATTTTCTTTCTCGATGAAATCAATCCAGCTGACGACGATTTGGTAGTAGACCTTGTACTTTTCGGCGACGGTCCCCGCAGCGATGTTGATCGGTGTGATATTGCTGGAGAGCGCCAGGTCTATCTTATCCCTCTTGATCAGTCTTTCCATCGCCTGCGCCCCACCGTCGTTCTGGCTTTTGTCATCCGCCCAGATGAGCTTTATGGGCAACCTTTTACCCAAATCCTTGACGTAGACACCCCCCTTCGCGTTGATGTCCTTGACGGACTGTTCATAGCCCCATCTGTGCTCCTTTCCGGTCATGGCGTTCAAGCCTGTTATTGAAGCCGGCGCTCCCACGCGGATCTCCGTCCTTTCCGCCGCCATGACTCCGTTAAAAGAGATCAGGCAGAGTGAAACAATCAAAATGAAAAATAAACACCATTTTAAACCCTTAGTTTTCGTCATTTTAACCCTCCTTATATCAATCAGGTTTATGTTCCACGGCGGTCAGGACCTTTTCCCGGCTGCCAGTTATCCACATTGACTCTCCTTACAGATCCCATACACTAAATTAAAAAAAAGGGTAATGCAAGCAACATCCATGTCCCTGATCCACCATCAAGGAACATATAAGGACACGGTACATGGTTCAAGGTATACGGTTTAAGGCCTCAAAAACTTGCAATTCAGTATTCCGTGAACCTTACACCGTAGACCTTAAACCTTTTAGTTATTTGCGAGACATAATCATGTCCTTCAGTCCAATCAGACCCCCCGGCATGAACCTCATCACAATGATAATAAGCAAACCCGCCATAATGGGATTTATCTCCACAAAATAGATATCGGTCAGAAAAAAAACACCGTTCATGAAAAAAGCGCCTATAACCGGACCCATGATTCTGCCGGTCCCTCCTATGACGCACATGAGGACGGGATAGAGGGTCCAGTTGAGCTTCAGGACGGCATCCGGATTGATATGAAACAGGTAGTAGGCATAAAGGCTGCCAGCAAGCCCCGTAAGAAAGGCCCCGACCGCAAAGGCAAAGACCTTGTATTTCAGGACATGTACGCCATGAGAGGCGGCTGAGGTTTCGTCTTCCCGTATGGCCCTGAGGGCCAACCCGATCCTGGATCTTATCAGAAAATAGACCACGACCGTCGAAAAAATGGCCAGAAAGAGGCCGGTCCAGTAATAGGGCTTCATGGATTCAAACACCGTAGAGGGGAGATGCAGTCCGTCTGATGCGCCGGTAAAAGACCCCCCCTTTACAAAGAGCACCTTGATAATCTCCCCGACTCCCAGGGTCCCTATGGCGAAGTAGTCTCCTTTCAGCCTGTGGAGTAGTGGGATTCCGACGATGATCGCCAGAACGACCGGGACGAGACCGCTGAGGATCATGGTCACCGGATCAAAGAAGTAGCCGGTTTTCGTGATATCTCGGAGCCAGATGATGGCGGTGGTATAGGCCCCGAGACCAAAGAACGCGTGCTGGCCAAGACTGATCTGTCCGGTATATCCCCCTACAAGGTTCCACGCCTGGGTGATGGTAACATAGCAAAATGAAAGAAATAGGAAAAAGACAAAGTAAGATTTATCCACATCGAGCACAAAGGGCACACAGGCAAAAGCGATAACGACGAGGACACTGATAAGAATAGATCTTTTGTCTTCCATATCTTACGCCTTATTAATAGAACGGACAAAGAGTCCTTCTGGCTTGAACATCAACACAATCAGAAACACAGCAAACGATATGGCATCGGACCATCCGCCGCTGAAAAAGAAGGAGGCGAGGCTTTCGATGAGGCCTAAAAGGATTCCTCCAAGCAAGGCGCCGACCACACTGCCGATGCCCCCGATGGCCAAGGAGATTATGGCCTTCAGGGCGAAGATAAAACCATAGTAAGGATCAAAAGGGTAGATCGTCGCAAGACCCACCCCCGCTACACCAGCGAGGCCGATGCCGATGGCGAAGGCGACGGCGTTGACCCTGTGGGGACTGATTCCCACCAGGGTGGCGGATATCATATCCTCGGAAGCGGCCCTCACGGCCATACCTATCATGGTCTTCTTCAGAAAGAGGAGGACGCCCGCGGTTGAAAGCAGGGCCATGATGAGTCCGTTGAGCCGGGTAACGGAGATATTTATCCCCATGGGTCTGAATGCAAATGAGGTGTATGATGTCTCGATGAATCTGGGATTGGCCGTCCATATCACCGTGATGAGATTTTCCATAAGAAACATCAACCCGACAGCGATCAAGAGGGAGATGTTTTTGTCCTCTAAGCCGGCAGCCTCTCTGAAAAGGATGTGATAAAGCCCAATACCGAGAAGCAGGGACAAGGGAACAATGATGACGAGGGACAGATAGGGGTCAATACCCATCAAGGTGAAAATCCAGTAACATATATAGGCCATAAAGATGATCATGGTCCCCTGGGCGAGGAAAATAATCCGCATGGTCCCGAATACGAGGCTGAGTCCGATGGCGGCAATCCCATACATGGTACCGAAAAGAATCCCGTTGACAAAAAGCTGCACAATGAGTCCAAAGGTGATATATTCCCACATTAGCTTTTGCTCCAGCGTTTCCCGATGTAGGCCCTCTGAACTTCCGGGTCGGCCAGAAGTTCATCCCCACTGCCGTTCATAGCAATTTTACCGGTCTTTAGGACATAAGCCTGATGCGCAATCTTTAACGCCTGGTTAATGTTTTGCTCCACGAGCAGGATGGTTATCTTTTGAGCGTTCAAGGTCGAAATGAGTTCAAAAATAGTCCTCACGAAAATGGGACTAAGACCGAGGGAAGGCTCATCGAGCATAAGCAGGACAGGGTGGGCCATCAGGGCCCTTCCAATAGCGAGCATCTGCTGCTCCCCTCCGCTCAATGAACCCGCTTTCTGATCTTTTCGATTTTTAAGCAGGGGAAAAAGGCTGAAAGCCCGCTCCAGGGAATTGGCCATAAGGGGACGGGCCCTGGAAGGATATGCGCCAAGTTTGAGATTCTCCAGGACTGTAAGACTGGAAAAAAGTCGCCGTCCCTCGGGCACATGGGAGATGCCGATGTCAACCACTTCCTGGGGTTTGAGCTTGGCAATGGAGTTTCCTTGAAAAAGGATCTCCCCTTTCTTTGCAGGGGTTATTCCCGAAATCGTCTTTAGGAGAGTCGTTTTGCCGGCGCCGTTAGCTCCGACGAGCGCGACGATCTTTTCTTCCTCCACATGGATGGAGACATCCCAGACGGCCTGGACATCTCCGTAAAGGACATCTATTCCCTTAACTTCAAGCAGATGGTTCTCCAAGATAGGCCTCTATAACTTTTGGGTCATTTGCGATATCATCCGGTTTCCCGTCGGCAATCTTCAGACCGTAATCCAGAACCACAACGCGATCACAAAAATCAAGGACCGCGTCCACCTTGTGTTCGATCCAGAGGACAGCGATATTTCTTTCATCTCTTGCCCTCCTGATCACCTGAAGAAGCTTTTGGATCTCAATAGGCGTAAGACCGGCCATGGGTTCATCAAGAAGAGTCACCACCGGCATAGACGCAAGCGCCATGGCTATTTCCAGCTGGCGTCGATCGGAGAGGGTTACGCTGGCCGTCAAAATATCCTTCTTTTCAGCCAATTCCACCAGTTCCAGGGCTTCCAATGCCCTTTTCCGGGCCCCTTTTCCCGCATGTTTACGACCGTAAACAGCACTCACCATGACGTTTTCAAATACCGTCATCTTCAGGAAGGCCTTGACAAGCTGATAGGTCCTCGCGATTCCCATGTGGCATATTTTGTGGGGGGGGAGGCCAGTGACTTTTCGCCCCTGAATATAAATATCACCCCGGTCCGGTTTATAAAGCGACGTAATGATATTGAATAAGGTGGATTTTCCTGCGCCATTGGGACCGATCAGTCCCATGATTTCTTCCTCTTCCAGAGTGAGGTCTATGTCCGCCAGGACTTGCAATCCACCAAAACTTTTGCTAATCCGGTCCAATCTGAGAACAGCGCTATTGGGATCCATCTATTGAGTCCTTGTCCGGGTAAGATCAGTCTCAAGCCGACGAAGATGGTGTATCTATCAAGTAGCTTGAGACGAGGTGATGTTTGATGTTAGATAATAGATTCGGGATCTTGTCCGCCGGGCGGGTTTGTCCGGAATAACGGGTTTGAGATATGACAAAAAGGCCCCTTTTGGGGGCAAAGCAGGCCCAGTCCATTTCAGCCTGAATTGTTCATAACCTCAATCAATATTTTTTGCAAGCCCAATATGATAATTCCATTGATAAAACTTTTTGCCTATCCCGTTAAATTCAAAGCCCTTGGGTTTGGACGTCGTTCCTGTTTTATGCAGTTTTTGAAAAGGGCGAATATTGGTAAAGAGCCGACCGGTGAGGTTAAATGATGAATCTGTCAAGTAATATCACTTCAGGAAGGCTTTCTGACAACTTGTGGGTTTATAGGGCTGAAGAAAAGTTTCTTGAAGCAGCCCCACCACACACCCAATTGATAAGAGAGTTGGTCCAAAGTAAAATAGAAAAGAAAGAAAGGGAAATTTAATCGCGGTTTTTTAATGATATACTCTCCGATGCCTGTCAGTAGATGCATGCCGAATAGTGCGATCGAGACAAGGGGTAGCCACATGAAGATTAAAACCGCCCAAAAAAGATAATAGCGAGAGACAAAAGCACAACAATGGTACAAAAAAGTAAAATACTCTCGAAGGGTAACCAGTAGGAAACGGGGAAAGGCTATGGGGACATGATTTTTGCGTACCTTGGTATATTTCGTCAGTGAGTCCGTCAAAAAAGTTACCCCGCACAAGCCCAACAGGGGTATCCATCCTGAAGTCATTGATAAAAGGACCAATGCCCAAAAGATAAAAGCTGCCGGAGAGATAACAAATTGCTTGATCCTCCTGGGATGGGAACGCTGTAGAGAAGGTTCCGAAGTCCCGTAGTCAAACCTCCTTGTGCAAAATTGTCTTAATTTATTGCGGTGTCTGTGGAATATCCGGCCAACCGGCCTGTATTCGACATGATGCCCTTGGTCTTGCAACCGCCAACAAAAATCCACGTCTTCTCCAACTACCATGTCATTTCTAAAACCACCCACCTCTAAGAAGAGCGCCTTTCTAACCAGAAGATTGCAGGTGGGGGTGTAAAAAAAATGATTGTCCTCTCGAGAACTCTTGGGCCAGGAACCCATATTAAGGGAAGATTTGACCTGCTCATACCGGTCGAGCTCTTTTTCATTAAAATATGAATCGACCAGTCCTCCTATAGCCCCGTTAGACGGATCATTAAAAGCCGGAACCAGTTCTTTCAGCCACAAAGGCCCTGCGACGCAATCAGAATCCAAAAAAGCGAGGAGGTCACCCTTGGCCCTTTGTGCCGCAAAGTTGCGGCAATAGGAGGCTTGTCTATGTTCATCAAGAGTAATTAGATGAACAGGGAATTGGGAGACCACATCAGGGGTCTTGTCAGCAGAGGCATCATCGACGACGATCACATCCATCTTTTCAGCCGGGTAATCGAGCCGGCTCAGAGATTGAAGGCAACCCGTGATTTCTTCCGGCCTATTTCTAACTGGGATAATAATTGAGACAGTTGGATAATTGGGAAGGGTTGGAAGACCTTGTAATTCTAAGAATCCCTTACGAACCAAGTCGTTGAGGAAGATCTCAGTTTTAACAGGATCGGTATTCTTTACCCGGGATAGGATATCTTTGAAGGCCATAAAGTTTTTTTTCATGGGAGATTCAAAAAGCGGCGCCCAGTGGGGGTGAAGAACCACATATTTTAGAGGGAAATGAAGGGATAATATGGGATGACCGTTTTTTTGAAGAACCTCTGCCGAGTCTCGTAAACGATAAGCCAAGGGTGTTATGGTCGTGGTTTCTTGTTTCACTTTTTTTGACCTTTGTTCGATTCAATGAAACCATGTTCCTCTAAAAAGGAGATGATACCTTGTGCCTGGGATTCAGGATTGCCGTCAAGGATGATCCCCTTTTTTTGGATACTACTGCCCGCGAGTAATTGTTCTACGCGATAAAAAGCCCCGGACTTGCTATCAGGTGCGGGCGTTTTCTTGGGACGGGGGCGCGGCGGGAAGACTCTGTTGGACATCGTCTTGTTGCCTGGAATCTCATCAGGGTAGGACAACCGCTTTATCTCCATCGATCGGGTGCGTTTCTTATCTTCATAGATGGGAAGACGGGGTTCATGGGACCCAAGGTCAACAGTAAGGACTGCCGGAAGAGGGCACTCGATCACTTCACGGACTCCCCGGTCTGCGGCCCGTCGCGTCTCTACAGTACCGTTATCCTGTATCGTCAGGTCCAGGATGGCCGATAGAAAAGGCATGTCCAGACGATGGGCCATGAGGGCCCCAACCTGTCCGTTCTGTTTGTCCAAGGATTCCTTCCCACACAAGACCAAATCTGCACCAATGTCTTTTGTGGCCCGGACCAACAATTTGGACTTAGACCAGGAATCCAGTTCTTCTTCCATTTCGATTCGGTAAATATCATCGGCCCCCAAAGCCAGACACCGCCTCAGTTCCGTCTCGGCAATAATCGGTCCCAGGGTCAGGAGGATGATCTCTACATCATCCCGTCGCTCTTTGACCTGTAAAGCCAGTTCAAGGGCCGCCTCGTCATAAGGATTGACGCGGTAAATACTATCTTCACCGGTTAAAAAGTATTGTTCCGGATCCATGCCGGTTCTGGCGTAGATCAGGCGAATTTGTTTCACACAAACGATGATTCTCATTGTCTTGTTGTCCATTTTTATGGCTCAAGCCATGTTAAGTAGGTGAAGAAAATGAGTCCAAATGTCAAATGTCAAAATCCAGAACCCAAAGGAATGTCAAATACCAAATGCCAAAACCAAAAAAAATATCACGAAAACACGAAAATACAAAAACACGAAAGAAGAGTATAAAGGTTATCCACAAACGTTGGATGTCCGTTCTTGTCACAAAGAATTGGCTACCATTTCAATGACGTCTAAAACCTTTGGTGGTTTCTCCAGCTCCAAGGCCTTTATGCCGTCATCCAGCATGGTCAAGCAATAAGGGCAAGACGTCCCAACAACATCAACCTCAGCCTCAGAAACCTCTTCGGCCCTGATCGTATTCAACCGACGCCCCAGGCGTTCATGAAGCCACATACCCCCACCACCGCCACCACAACAGAATCCCGACTCATGATGCTGTTTCAACTCTTTGAACCGGGTCTGCGGTATAGAGTTGACAATCTCTCTGGGCGGTTCATAGATCCCGTTAACACGACCCAGGTAGCAGGCATCGTGGATAGTGATATTTTTGTTTAATGGATACCTGGGAGAAATACGTTTTGCCTCGATCAATTTCATCACATACTCGGTAGCATGAAACACCTCGATGTCATCTTCAGATCCCGATCGGGTAAATCCGTCTACTCTGGGATACTCGTTTTTTAAGGTATTAAAACAGTGGGGGCAGAGGGTGACAATTTTTTTCACTTGATGTTCTTTGAGATAATGAATGTTCTTCTGAGCAAGATCCAAGAAGAGGCTCTCGTCTCCCAGCCTTCTGGCCGGATCCCCACAGCATCGTTCTTCGCCACCCAGAATTCCAAATGGAATTTCTGCAGCCTTGAGAATGCTTACCATGGCCCTGGACACCTCCTGGTGTCTCTCATGAAACGCACCGGCACATCCCACCCACAACAGGATGTCCTGGTTTGATACAGCAGAATTGACACGGGGGACTTCACGATTGAAGGCCCAGTCTTGCCTGTGCGCTATCCCCTTGCCCTGGGTGTCACCGTAAATCTCCAGGTTCCTGATCGCGGATCTGGCTTCGGCCGGTAACAAGCCTTTTCCCATGACCAGGTTTCTTCTCATGTCGATGATCTTGTCCATGGGTTCGATGAAGACCGGACAATGCTCCACACACGCCATGCAGGTGGTGCAGGACCAGATTTCGTCCCCCGTAATACGAGACTCCAAGGGAAGGATGGTTAGAGGAGACATTTCCGTACCGTTTCGGGCCACGGACGACATCTGTTCAAAGATATCTCGCATGACTTTTTGCGGCGACAGGGGTTTGCCGGAGATGGAAGCCGGGCAATTTTCCTCACACCGGCCGCATGACACGCAGGCTTCGGCATCCAATAGCTGCTTCCAGGAAAAGTCCATGATGGTATCGGCCCCGATGGGCCCGTCATCCAAGGACATGCTCTTCAGTTCTCCGCGGGCACTTTTTCGTTGGTAGAATATATTCAGCGGGGCGGCGATAAGGTGTCGGTTAAACGTAAAAGGCAATGTGGCTATAAAAATGAGTATGACAAAAAAGTGCAACCGTATCATCAGGTGCATAAAGGCAGGAGAAGGGGGTAGTCCGATCGATACAAACCATCCCAGGGGAGATTCCCAAGTGAATTGAGGGTGTAAAATACTCAGTCGTGTCCCTTCTGCTGCGAAACCGGTCAGGAGAATCACTAAAAAAAGGAACAATGGGATCAAAGGTTTTTTATGTTCTCTTTCTCCTGTTCTTCGTCTGAAAAGGAAAAACAAGGTTCCCGCAAGTAGTGCGATGCCCAGAAGGTCTGCCAACAGGGACAACAACCGGGCCGGAATGATTGGTATAGTAAAACCGAACTGGGCCAGAATGATGACGATCATCGGCACCGTGAATCCCCAAAAGAGCATGAGGTGGGCTCTGCCCGGTCTGGGATTTTTTAGGATTTTTGCGTGCCCCAGGATATATCTAAAAAGACCTGTCCAATCTCCGGAACGATTCTCCTCCCGCCCCATTCGCCAGACAGACCGGCGCCTCGAAAAACCCACCATCATGAAGATGAAGGCCAAGGCTATGAGAAGCAGATCAAAGGCCGATATCAAAATTCCCCCCGGTTTATAAGTTTTCTGGGTCGTCTAACAATAAAAAATCGGACCCCGCCCAACAGAAGGAGCCCTAATAAAATCTGGTAAATGGTTGCCGCTGCGAAGATCCCCGGTTGTGTCTTGGCGTCGGCGCTGGCATGGATGTATCCCATCACCGGGTTCCGATCCTCTACACCTATATGACATATATAACAGTTTTGTTCGTCGATGGGGTCTTTCTCACCATGAGCGGTATCCCCTTGATGGCAGCCCAAACAATTGTCCTTCCCATAGGCCTGGCTGAAATCCTGTTTTTTATGTGACATAATCCGAATAGACGGAAGCCACGAAAAGTACCCGGTCTCCCCTGATTCCATAGGGTGGCATTCTTTGCAGGTGTTTTTCAATTGATCCGGATGAACGGCCGAAGCCGGATTATCCTTTTCAAGCATACGGTGTTTGGGATGGCAAGAAAAACATTGGGGTCGATCTTCAATGGTTGCCTCTTGACCATGCTTGTTCTCCTCGTCATGGCACTCAGAGCAGTCCACGACTCCCGACCCCTTCGTGGTTTCGTGGTCTTCATCGATCACGTCCATATGACAATCCATACAGGTTGTTTCCTCTCGGTTGTGAATAGAGGC
>JAQYVK010000443.1 GCA_030145585.1 Desulfatiglandales bacterium
GCTGTGCCCGGTAAGAGAATGGAAGTAGGGCCGATTGGAAAGGTGTCATCGAGAAAGCTTTAATATCTCCTGATTCAGCTTCTTTAGCCCGGGATTTCTCTTATAGACGAGATCGTGAAAATAATCAGGATTTGCATAGGGGAATTGACCTGCGGCGCCGACAAAAACCTGTTTGATGGCGGCTTCAATAATGGGAAACTGGATATCTAAACTCCTGAGCAGCTTCGCCACATTCAGCACACCTCTCATTGCTTCCGCTGCAGCTATATAGTTTATTTCCAGATATTTGTTTTCGTCATCGTATATTGTTATTCCGACTCTCTTAAAAATCTTCTCCACTATCGATGTTAAATCATTTTCAGGATGCACTTGATGGATGACAAAGGCGCATGGATTCGTTGGCGACATCATCTCGAAATGCCCGATGATCTTACAACTGACTAGATTGGACCCATCACCGGTGACAGAGATCATCTCTTTTAGTGTGACAAAGGTGGATATGTTTACCCACAACGTCTCTTTTGAAACGGAACCCTGATATTCCTTCAACAATTCGATAACGGCGTTCCCCGGAACAGCAAGAAATATGATATGACTTCGCAATATCTCATGAAGCTCATCCTCATACCGGACATTCAATTTGTCAGCAGCGTGCCGGCTTTTGCCACGATCGATATCGTAAAAAATCACATCATGATCGTCCGATGCAACCTTTCCTATCTGGGTTCCCATCTGTCCCGCGCCAACAATCCCAACTTTCATCTTTTTCATGAGTTTAGCACCTCGAATACCTAATATCCGGCTACCTCCATTGAACATGCATGCAATAAGTAAACCCGGTTTTGCCGCTCTTCTACAATCCGCATGTCGGCAAAGCTTGCCTCCGCTTTGTCGGCGATATTCAGGCTTACGTCTGTATATCCCTTCAATGGTGCTCCTTTCTTAACAAAAAGGGTACTTTCTTAAATTCCCCTAACGGGTTTCCACTTTTCCCAGAAATTGTCCGCTGGTTTGGGGTTGCCATAGCCTAGCAAGTCATCTGCCCAAATATAGAGAGGGTCCCCCCATCTCACATGATCGGTTAACCAACGGACAGACCGGTGAAATACAGTATCAGGCTTATTATAAGGGCAGACAACCACGCAGGTGTCGCATGGATGTTTCACTTTGGCCGGATACATCCGGCATTTCTCAGCATCCATTGGCCATTTTAGGGCACCAGTGGAGTTCGATATATTGACCGGTTCAGTTGTTCGATCTTCATGGGAAATAGCTTCTGAGGGGCACCTTTCGGCACATTTTTTACATTTCTCGCAGAACTCAGTGACCCCAAAATCAATAGGAGAGTCGGTTACCAAGGGCAAGTCAGTGATCACCAGGCTTAATCTTACCCTTGGGCCAAACCGAGGTGTAATTAACTGGCCGTGTCGCCCCAGGTCTCCCAGGCCTGCTTGCATTGCCATTGGTACCGTAATTGCGACATCGTCAATCGTGCAGTCAATCGCTTGAAATCCAAGATTACGAATAAATGCAGTAACGAGTGCACTGGTAATCGTCATTCTTGCGGAGGCCAGATCTTGTGCCGCACCCCCGATTTGCGTTGTCAGATACCTCAACATGTTATAATTCGCTTCAAAGCCCATCACCACGGCATATTGGAATCCATCATGAATCTCCTGAGGTTTGTACTCAACTGCGTCCGACTCGCCCACCTCCTTATTGCAAGTGTGAGAATATATCCATCGTCGATCCAGTTTGCAGATCCCGACAATGTCAGCGCCATAAAAAATGGCCGCCTTTTTTAAATCACGTGTTATTATTTCCGGGTCACTTGTATCAATCTTCAATCCGTCCAAAGATCTATATGTATAGGACAAAGTATGCGCAGAAGAAGCCATCGTTTCCTTGATGACCTTGGAAAGGGGGCTGGGATTAGGTTTTGACATGTTCAATATCGATATCACTGCGTGATAGATTCTACTTGACCATCTGAGTGCATAATCCTTTTGAGTATGACCAGCGGGATCTTCTTTAAATTCTCCAATCGAACTCCAATCTTCCAATGAGCCTTTCATGGCAGGATCGGCATAGACCCTTCTAGTCATGGTATTTATCTGATCAAATCTCTTTATTTCTTTTATAATATATTTTTTTTCCCATTCTTCCATTTCCAATTTTCTCATCCAAAAACCTCCATGCGGGTGTTCATCTTCCACGCCCTTTTCTTGAAAAATTGTGAATGCATGCCTTAATGGGTCATAATTAAAATATCTCTCAGATAGATGTTAAAAATTGACAGGATAATAACTAATAAGGCTCATTGGCTATCCAGCAGAAAAGATCATTAAGATTACGGGTTCCTATAGAGTTACACGCAGTCGGGGATCCAAAGCACCCATATTGTTGAAAGAAAATACGCCAGGCAGAATGGCGATACCGGGCGAAAAGGAAAGTATTGGGTGTGTCCGGATATAACTATTACCGTCGCTGATCACAGCGTCCCAAGTAACTCTCGGAGGTTTAAAGCCGGCGCCGAGAAAACTCAAGCCTGTTTCAGACCTTATGGCCTAACAGTCTAAACGGATCATTGGTTAACATTAACCCGGTTTTTAAAACGCACCTCACCCCACTCCATTTTGAGATTCAAAGAAAATCTTGAATAAGCAGACAAACTCCGAAAGGATACTGCAGGCCCTTAGGAAGGCCTTGCCACGGCTATCCCTGCACTAGGATGGTAGTCTTCTGATTTCATAGACTAGCATGCGTTTTGGATCAGGGCATGATACATAGTTGACATCCTTATCCTTATCCCAGGGATGACTTCCACCGAGACGGAAGACCCTAATGGCAGAATACACCGCATTGTAGGCACTTGGGCACATCCCGCCGGGCGTTAGCCCGTCTTCAATGAGCCAGCTATCCCCTACCTTGAAACCAAACGGACAACGACCTTTTGTCACAGCGTGAACAGTCACTTTCACTTTTGGGCCTTTAAGCATGTTGTATCGCCATCACTTATTTGTCCGAATCTCCGTTCTTTGAACAAAGAATGGAAACAGTTCGTTATGAGTAAGGTTGGGGAGGGGAGCCCTCCCCAAGATGGGATCTATTCATCGATCCAAACGTTTGTCCAGGGATTTGTCACATATATGATGCGAGTGTTGTTCCAGACAACGTTTTTGATTTTCTTGTTATAGGCGATCATTCCTTTCAAGGCAGAGAACGGAAGGCTGGCCACATCCTTGAGCAAAATCTCCTCTGCCGCATGAATGTATTTTAACTGCTTTTTGGGATCCGTTGCGAGCTCCAACTGCTGGACCAGGCGGTCGAATTCAGGATTTGAGTATCCTCCGACAGATTTACCATCCGCACCTGTTTTCGAATCAGTCTGAAAGTACTTGAACCCTAAAGTAGGATCCAGTCCAAACCCCACGCCATACCCGCCGGTATCCCATTCCATCTTGGGGTCGCGCAGCAGCTTCTGAAACCATATCCCGCGCTCCATAAGGTGCAGATCCAATTTGATCCCCACCTGCCCCAATTGCAGCAAGGCTACTTCGCCCACATTCTTTCCATAGGTATCATTGACATCAAGCCAATAAATGGGCGGGATTTTTTTACCTGCATCCTTTTCCACGGCCTGAATGAGCCGCTTCGCCTCTTCGGGATTGTAACCGGGAACCAGTTTGAGAGCTTCGGGATTAAAAAAATCGGAATGCTCAAGGAGTGTCCTCGCGTAATTTCCCTGTTTGAAGGCCCTGGAGTAATTTATTATTTTTTCCCAGTCGGCACCCATCCACATGGCTTTTCTGAATCGGATATCGTTCATGGGCCAGCGCCTGAAATTGAAATAATGCTTATGCATTATCAAAGAACAGGCTATGTTTTTATATTCCAGGTCCGGATTCTTTTCGATAATGGGCATGGCCTCAAAACCGAGAAGAGCTATATCCAGTTCCCCTTTCTCCAAGGCTATTAGACGGGCATCACTAGAGCGAATAAAAATGTATTCAATCCTATCGACGTGGGGCTTGGGACCCCAGTAATCTTCAAATCTCTCAAGCACGACCTTTTCCTTGGGCTTGATCTCTACCACCTTAAAGGGGCCGGTGCCGATGGGTGGCGCCATCTCTTTACCGGCCTTCTCAACCACCTCAGGGGGAGCAAAACCCCGCACCGCATAGGCCAGGATCCTTACTAAAGAGGAGAACGGTTTTTCTAAAATGATTTTAATCGTATACCTGTCAACAACCTCCACCTCCTTGATAAAACTGATTAATTCGTTGAACTTAACCGGCCTCCAACCCTCCGGAGGGTGGATCCTCCAGTCAAAATTGGCCTTCACATCCTCGGCGGTCATCTCCCGTCCGTTATGAAATTTGACTCCTTTGCGAAGGTGAAAAATCCAGATTTTGTTGTCCTTGGTCTCATAGCTGGTTGCAAGCCCCGGAACCAGGCTTTTATATCCGTCAGGTCCCCAATTGAAGAGACCATCATATATCTGTCCGGAACTGGGTATCATCATTTCGAGGGTCCCATAACGGACATCAAGAAAACTGTATTGGGGCATATAGGGCCCGATTTTCAACGTTCCCCCATACCGGGGCCCGGCAAAAAGATCACACGGAGAAACAGCAAAAATAACCAGCGCTACCAAAAGAATTCCAGACATTAGTTTCGATCCTCTACTCATCATGCTCCCTCCTTTTTAAAGAAATGATTATTCCAAAATAGCTAAGTCATGTATTTCTTAATGCTTCGATTCGCAACTTGTGCGATGTATTTCAGCGATTCGGCTGTTCAAAATACCCACTCAGCCCTAAGACTTGAGTGAATAAATTCGTCATCACATTTATGAATCGATAGACTTAGCCTACCTCATCCGCTATTTTTCGATATGTTTAGGCCTCTTGCTGAATTAATAGCTGAATATTTTAGGGGCTGACCATAATTCCCTTGAAGGAACATAAACAATTGTTAAATTATGTCTCGGTTATAACCCTGCAGTGCATTCAATTAACACTATGAATTCATTTCACTGTTGCGAACTCATTCAAGGTAGTCTTTTGGAAAAAAGAGAAAGTGCGCAACTAATAGTCTGAAGAATGAAATTTGTTAGGTCAGATTTTGAGTTGTTAGATTTTTTGTATGTTCGATATCAATGGCCATAACTTTTTCACATAATTTAGTATTTTTTTCTCGCAAAGAGTCAATAATCTTTTGATGCCTTTTCAAGGGACTGGTATGGGGTCGCATTAAGGGTGCATAATATTCCCCTTAAGTGTACTATTTGCTCTTTTAGTCTCTTTCCTCCACCTTGTCAAGGGAAAAAATTTCATAAAAGTTCAGCCACAAGACACCAGGAACAAAGCCCGCCCTGGCCTCCGGCTCGTTGGGCCTACGCCTCGGAGAGCGCGACTCGGTTGAATAGGGTGAAGTAATTGCAGCAGGTAAGAACCGGAACTTATGGAACTCCAGTCA
>JAQYVK010000444.1 GCA_030145585.1 Desulfatiglandales bacterium
TTTCGGCCCTCCTTTTCCAACTACCCAGCAAGTCTCCAAGCTCAAGGGGACCCATAGGCAGGTTGTAGCCCAACTTCAAAGACTTATCCACATCCTCCGGAGATGCAACCTTCTCCCACACAATTTGAAGGGCCTCGTTTCTTAAAGCTTCATAGGCACGATTCGCAAGGAAACCATAACTTGTATCCCTACAGACAACCGGTTCTTTGCCCAACTTTTCAGAGAGTGCCAGAATCAAGTCTGTGGTTTCGTCCGAGCTGTGGGAGCCCTTGACGACCTCAACCAGTTTCATCACGGAGACCGGATTAAAAAAATGCATGCCGATGACCTTATCCGGTCTTTTCGTTGCGGCAGCAATGTCTGTAATGTTTAAAGTGGACGTATTGGAAGCCAAAACAACCCCTTCAGGGGCATTGGCATCCAGCTTTCCAAAGATCTCCTGCTTCAAATTTAATATTTCGAGAACCGCCTCGATGGCAAAATCACAATCTTTGACGGCCTCCTCCAGGTTCGAACTCCCAGTGATTCGACCCATTATGGCCTCTTTATCCTCTGGGGAAATCTTTCCCTTGGCCACAAAGAATCGCTCTAACCTATCATCGATGGCCTTGATACCTTTTTCTACGAATTCATCTTTTATGTCTATCAATGTGACGGTATATCCCCCTACCCTGGAGAAAAGCTCTGCCATCTGATTTCCCATGGCGCCTGCACCGATAATGGCTATCTTTTTTATTCCTTCCAGTTTCATTGCAATCTCCTGACTGGCCTAAACAGGTTCCGACCGATGTTTGATTCAGGCCTTAGACGGCCTTTTCTTTTTTTAATTGAGTAATAGCCTCTTTCGTATATCCCAAGTCGCTCAATATCCGTTCCGTATGTTCACCCCACTGTGGTGGAGGGTTTCTGATATCCGTGTCAAAACCGGAAAATTTGACCGGGAAAAGGATTTCCTTAATTTTGCCCAAATGGCTGGTTTCCACTTCCTGAATGAGCCCCCTTGCCTTTACATGGGGGTCATTCAGGGTTTCATCTACCGAAGAAACGGGCGCATAGGGCACCTCATTCCAGTCAAGGACATTCTCCCATTCTTCACAGGACCGTTCTGCTATAATTTCTTTCAGTGTGATGAGTAATTCTTCAGCATGTTCTTTTCTTTTCGAGGGAGAACCAAACCTTGGATCTTCCAACAGATCTTTGCGTCCTGAAGCCATGCAGAAATTTTTCCAAAAACGGGGTTCAATGGCGCCCAAAGAGAGCATCCTTCCATCTTTGGTCTCATAAACATTATTGAGTGCGGAAAGGTGCTCGTTCTGGTTGGGTTCCCCATGAATGAGACTTCGACCCGCCCGCACACCCATCCAGGAGATCATGGTATCAAACATGGAGACATCGATGCGCTCGCCCACATTTTCTGTCTCACGTCTCTTTAAGGCTGCCATGATAGAGATGGCCGCATACATGCCGGAGGCAAGATCGACGAGAGGGACGCCGGGTCTGGATGGAGGGATATCCGGTTGGCCGGGAATAGACATGATCCCTGAAAGACTCAAGTAATTTATGTCATGCCCAACCCGGTCTCTGTAGGGTCCATGTTGTCCGAAACCGGAGATGGAACAGTAAATGATCAGAGGATTGATCTTTTTAACCTGCTCGTACCCAATCCCAAGACGGTCGGCCACCCCCGGTCTGAATTCCTCGATGAGCACATCCGACTTTTTGATGAGTTGTTCGGCAATTCGCTGTCCCTGCTCGTTTTTCATGTTCAGCGTCATGCTGCGCTTGTTTCGATTGACCAGTTCGAAAAGTCCGGGAAAAACCGATCGTGTTTCAGGCAGAGTTCCCGCCCTTTCCAACATAGTTACCTCTGCCCCAAAGTCGGCCAGGATGCTAGAGCAATAGGGGCCGGGCAGTCTTTGTGAAAAATCAACAATTTTAATCTGCTCGAAAGGTAACATGGAATTTTATCCTAATCACATGGTTTCATGGCTGTGGTGATCTGTTTTCCTGCCTCAATGAAATAATTATGATAAAGACAAAAACTTAGGTTTACCACAGAGACACAGAGCACACAGAGATGAATTTATTTTTCGTTTGCCGGGATACCAGCCCGCCTCTGCAAGCCAGTTAAGCGAGGCGGGCCGATAACGGCAAACGAAAACCATCGGCCCTGTCGGGCAAGTGGGATACTATTTTTAAGCTATGGTCTCCATTTTGTCCTTATTACAGCCTCGCAGAGTAGTGTTCTTTTTGCCCATCGTCTCCCGATGGGCAAAAAAGGAAAAACCTCTGTGATCTCTGTGACTCTGTGGTGAAATATTCCATTAAGTATGCATCACTGTATATATGAATAGGAGTACTAAGGGGTGCAGAGACCACCGCTGGTGCTGAGCACCTGACCCGTCACGAACCTGGAGTCGTCTGAAGCAAAAAACAGCACCGCTCCTGCAACATCTTCCGGCGTAGCCAATCGGCCCATGGGGGTAACCTTGGCTACCGTGGCTTTCATCTTTTGAGCCTTCTCCTTGTCCGGAATATCTTCGACCATCTCTTTGGAGAGGCGGGTCCCTTCCGTGATTCCAGGGCATACGCAATTTGCAGTGATGTTGGCTCTACCGAACTCCCTGGCAATCGTTTTGGTAAAGGCGATGACACCTCCTTTGGCTGCCGAGTATGGGGCTTCCATCGGATTACCCGTTCGCCCGGCATCGGAACCAATGGTGACGATCTTGCCGTATTTGTTCTTCATCATGCCTGGCAGGACGGCCTTTATGACATTCATGTGGCCGATCAGGTTGAGATTAAAAATCTTGTCCCAGAAGTCGTTTGTTGTATGGAGGAACGGCATCAGTTGATCCCAGCCCGCATTGGAGACAAGAATGTCCACCTTCCCCCACTTGTCGACGGTCTCTGCCACCATCGCTTCTACATCCTCGGGCTTGGTCACGTCGGCCGTAGACACAAACGCTTCGCCTCCGGCGTCCTGGATTTGCTTTGCTATCTCATCGGCGTTCTCCTGGCGGATATCATTGATCACCACCTTGGCACCCTCTTTTGCAAAAAGAAGAGCATCCGCAGCACCCATGCCGTTACCTGCCCCTGTAATAATTGCCACGCGATCTTTTAATCTCATTTTCAACCCCCTTTTTTTATTGATCGTTCGATAAAATTTACCACCTGATTATCTGCCTGTCAAGCTTTTCTTCCTCTAAATAATTAGTCGTCTAACCTTCTGGAAATAGGCCATTTTTCTTCAGGATCACCTTTCAATGGGAGGGCTATTGTGGCGCTGCCGGGCATGGCATCCTCATCTCTCTGGTTCATGCCATGGGTTTCAATATCCACGCAGTGCTCCCCCTCCTCATCAACGTACTTTTTAGTCACCTTGCCGGTGATCCTCAGGACATCAGAAAGGTAGACAAATTTCCTGTACTCCGCCTTGCTCCTCTTCAGCCAACCCTCGTCACCCATCCAATTCGTGAGCAGGTGGATCTGCCAGCAATGTCTCTGCGTCCCCACATCATAGGAAAAGGGTAAGCCCATGGCTTTGGCAGCCTCTTCGTTATAATGAACTGCATAAATCGGCTCCATCGCACTTGTTTTCGGATCCCGAAAGGCCCATGCGGGCTTTTTCCGGTATTCCCTTAGGGAGACGCCATGGGCCATTAATTTGGCCGGTGCCAGACCCGCCACACACATGGCCACGATATCCGTCAGTCCCAGCGGACCTTTGACAACGGGCGTCAATGGGTCTCCTTCCTCAACATCTTCCCAAAAACGTGGATTTTCTCCTCTAATCTCCTCCGATAAGACCTCCTCTTCTATGGCCTTCAGTTCTTCTTCACGCCATGGATGCGGAAGCTCTATTTGGTGATACTTTTTCTTTTTCCGAGCTGCTTTCCTCTCGGCGCGGATGACCAGTCTAATGATCTTGGTCACGAGTTCTTCCTTCCGGTTGAAGTATTTATCTTCAAAGTAATCAGACACCAGCCGACCGGCAAAAGCACTCTCCTTTGGCCCCTCGAAATCCAAGAAGGTCTCCTCAGGGCGAATCTTGTCATCCAGTATGACTGGCTTATAAATCTCCATCTCACTGGCGGAGTGGAATCCGGCTAAACCTTTCCACCCAAACTGTATCCCCGCCAGCACACTGAATACCCAAGACGGTGGCGCGACAATGCTTCCGAATCGGGTGCGCTTCGCATAGTCCGGATCTCTCCAAAGTGGATTGGGATCCCCAATGCCATCGACAAATCTCCTGATAGCGCCCTTCGTTGCCTCCTCGTTGAAACTGTGGTTCTCGGCACGGAGTTTCAATCCCCGTTTGGATTTCATCTCCTCGATGAGTTCAGGCGTGAATTGACCTTCCTCCATTTTAGCTTCGGTTTTTGCCATGAGTGTATTACCCCCTGCATCTTAAAAACGAATATCGAATTTCGAACAAGGAATTTCGAATTATGAAGTTTCCTTCGATATTCGTTATTCCTTGTTCGATATTCTGCGGTTCTATTTTGTAGGTCCTTGAATCCTCGACCCCTTGAATTCTTGAATCCTTTAGTTAATATTTACCCCCCAGGCGCGCCGATTTCACCGGTTAGCTGCAAACTGCATTTCAGGTAAGTTCCCAGCCTTTCGTTCGCGGTTCTTCACAATGCCGTAGAAAAACGTTTCGATCAACTGATTGCCCATATCCTCGACAGAAAGGCTTCCCCCCTTTCTGTACCAGCGATAAGACCACATAATCATCCCGATGATGGCAAAGGCGGTTACGGAAAGTGAGTCATTCGAAATAATTCCTGCCTCCCGGAGTTTTTTGAGTTGATCAACATATAGGTCGTAGATGTTGCGGTGTTGCCTGGATATTGTCTCTAAATATTTTTTTGATAAATTATGTTGCTCTTCTACGAATAGCTTGGCCCTATTATTCGTTTTTTGTACCAATCGGATATGCCCCAGGATCATGCCGCGCATCACTTCCAAAGGCTCTCCGGCTTTGTTTTTTTCTTTGTCGATGGTGTGCAGAAGTTCTTCACCAATGGCTTCAAGAATGGTGAAGAGGAGCTCTTCTTTATTCTTGAAGTAGTAATACAAAAGCGAACTGCTCACCTTGAGCGAATTTGCAATATCCCTGATAGAAGTCGCCGCATATCCTTTCTCAGCAAAAAGATCAATAGCATCATTGGCTATCTTCTCTTCTTCCAAGACTTTCTTTTTTGGCATAAATTAACCCTTCTTTTCAGACAATCGTTTTTTTGGGATTCATGGGCTGTTGATAGTAATACCCTAATGGAGCGAAAGTTGAGGATGCCCCAGATTCAAGGCGTCCAAGGGTGAAGCCGTAATGATCTACTGCGAGCCCTTGGCAACGAAGGAGATGGGGTATCCTCGGCTTTCCCGAAGGGTAAACAAAATGGAGAAAAAAAAGAACATTTTTACCTCATCATTACGGTGGATATAAATCGGGCATAAAAAACTGTGAAAAGTGTTTGATTTGTTTTTATAATAGTCCTTCTCGATTTTGTTTACGCTCCATTAGGGTAATATTGACGAGACCCTATTTGCGGAGCCTGTTTCCTG
>JAQYVK010000445.1 GCA_030145585.1 Desulfatiglandales bacterium
AAAAGGGGTTTTAGCTCTTTTTTTGGAATCGCGAGGGATCGCCCGCTGACCTTCACCAAGAGGAGGAGCCCGGTGCCTCCAAAGACCAAACAATAAAGTCGGAAGGTCCAGGGCGGGATCTCCGTGAGGGCTGTTTTCATGATCGGCCAGTTGATGCCCCAGAATAGAGTGATGGCCGCGAGAAGGATAAATCCCACAGGGGGCAAAGTACGAGATGATTTCATGATGCCAAGATAGCCCTTTTTCGAATGATTGCCAAAGGAATAAGTAAAAGCCAGGCGCAGAGCGTAAGGCAGGGTGTAAGGCAAAAAAATGAGGTATTGGTTACCCTGAGCCTTGCGCCTGCCGGTTGTGAAAATTATACTTTACAACCGGCCGCCCTGCGCCTCATTTATGCATACTCCATAAACTGCAATTTCATTCCTGACAACTTGATTAGGGGGTGGACCTGTGAAGAGGGGCAGGGTTGAAATCTTTTTTGGGGTCTTTTAAAATGAGAGCCCAAGAAAATTTAAAAGGAAGTGAACATGGGCAGCTGGTATATTTATGCCATTTTTGCGCTTATTTTGCTGGGATTTCAGAGATTTTTATATAAGGTCTCCGCTGAAAGAAAATGCAATACGGCTTGGACAACCTTTTCCTTTATGGCCACGGTGGCCATTCTGAGTTCTACCCTTTTTCTTCTTCTCGGAGAATCCGTCTCTGACATCACTTTTTTAATCTTCATTGCCCTGGTCAATAGTGGTGCCTTTCTCGTTGCGACCATTACCCATATAGAGGCCCTAAAACATATACCAACCAGTGTCGCTTACCCCATCATCCGGCTCAACGCAGTCGTTGTGGTCATTTTTTCAATCTTCTATTTCAAAGATCGTCTTTCTTTATATCAAGGCATCGGCATTGTTTTGGCCTTGGCGGTCATCGTCATCTTGGCCTTGGGCATCAATGATAATAATACACCCAAAAAAAACATCAGACGTGGCTTCATATTCGTTGTGATTGCACTTTTCGGTGGTGCGGCAGCCGCCATTTCCAGCAAATTTGCCGCCAGTTACACCAATAAAATGGCCTTTATCGCTGTTTCCTATATCGCTTCGACCCTGTTCTCTTTAGGACTGAGGAAGAAGTTGGAGACAGACGAGGCCCGCAAAACGCACAAGGATGCACTCATCATTGGCGTTATTATGGGCCTGATCAATCTTGCCGGGTACTATTCATTCTTAAAGGCGCTTTCTACGGGGCCCCTTTCCATTATCGCTTCCATAACAGGGATGCATTTTGTGATATCGATTATCCTATCCGCTCTAATATATAAAGAGAAATTGACCCTAATACGAATTTTGGGAATATTTTTGACGGTTCTTTCGATTATCTTACTGAGAATATAGGAAGGTTTGACGACGAGGCCGACCAATCCACATCCTTCCCGGATTGATCCGCCTATGGTGATTTGTGTGGGGTCCTAACCCACGATGTAACGAAGGGGATTTACAGGCACGCCCTTGAGATGGACCTCGTAATGAAGATGCGGGCCGGTCGAACGACCGGTCTGTCCCACAAGACCAAGCTTATCACCTCTTTTTACAGCCTGCCCTTTCTTCACAAGGATCTTATTAAGATGGGCATATTTCGTAATATATCCGTTGCCGTGTCGGATAGAAATCATTTTACCAAAACTGCCATTCCAGCCATTTTTTATGATTATGCCGTCAGCCGGCGCAACGATCGGGGTATTGAGACGGGTGGATATATCGAGCCCCTTGTGCATTTCCTTTCTCTGAGTAAAGGGTGAAATTCGATATCCGAATCGTGAACTGAGCCACCCTTTTGTCGGCCATATTGACGGCGTGGAGGAAAGAAGGACTTTTTGGTCTTCAAGGTACTGGAAAAGCTTGTGTTTTACCTGGTCGCCGGTGATAATATCTTCATTTAAAACATCCAAAGATTGGTGCATGGACAGTACCATCTCTTTCACAGGCTCGTTCACGTAAGAATTTGATGCCAACATCATCGGTTCAGAACCACCCACGCCTATAAAAGGCCCCTGGCCTGAACCTTCTTCCAGATTGGTCATAATTTTCAACTTACGATCAAATTCATTCAATTCGCTCATTTTTTGATTGATTCGTTCAATCCTTTGACCCAAGTAGGTTAATTGTACTTTCTGTTGTTCATTCTGTTTTTGCAGCGATGCAATTTCGGGAACCTTGGCTTTCACGTCTTTATAATCCCCGATGACCCAGAAAACATAAGCTGCAATGAGTGGTATGAAAAATAGAAACATGTAAAGGAAAAACCTGGGAATTCTAAATTGTTTGACGTTCGTTGAATCATTAGGCAACAGTAGAATGGTGATATATTTAAATTTCAAAGCAACCTCCCAAGAGTACAAGGTTTTTAATTAGTAAAGAGACGTTCAAGATATTTGCTCATTAGATACTCAATCCACAGTTAAACTATGCAAAATCTATTCCAAAATATCCTCATGTCTCATTTTTCAATGAAGTTTAAACCCTTCCTTTTTCTTTGTAATGGACCAACAGGTAAACATGAAAAAAATCTGTATGACTAAGTATTCAGGTAACACTTTTTTGTACACCCTCATTTCCTCACATAAGGGGTCGGATCATGAAACGAACCCTCATCCGGGCCCTTGGGGCGAGCCCTGACAACCCTATCCTTAAAAAATTGAATTATTCCGGCTTACGTGATTTGAACCATCAATTTTTTTATCGGTTAATACCCTCAAATACTTTACCTTAAATTGGATTCTGTTTGGTTAAGGCAATTTTTTCCCTAGAAAAGGGAAAAAAGCTGTAGGAAGGATGGCTCAGACGGGATCATTCGGATTGTACTTAGGCTTAAAGGGGTGAGGTGGTGAAGAACTCCGACCAAGGGGTCGGAGGGGGTCCTTCACCTAATGAAAAAGCTTAATGGCCTTGGGGGCTCGCGTTCCCAAACACTCTGGAGTTATGCATCCGCCTTTAAAATACTGTGACATTTAGGCTTTTTCAAGTGACTGTGAATGGATCGAGCATGCTTCATTCAGAAAATAGGCATTCTCCTTCACCATACACGGCCACTGGATAACCGGTAAGATCAAAGGGATCCTTGTTCCAGCACGTGAAAGAGGCCCACTTCCCTTTCTCAAGGGTGCCGAGAATATTTTGGATGCCGAGAATCTCAGCATTTTTGCGTGAGATCAGTTCTATGGCCTGTTGCTTGGAGAGACCCGCACGGGTGAACCAACGGGTCTGGAGAAAGAGCTGCCTCGCCAGGGTCACAGGATGATCCGTCATGAGACCGAAATGAACACCTGATTCTAGTAGATGCCTGATATTTCTCCAGTTTTCATGCTTGAGCTCCACTTTATAGGCAAATGAATCAATGGGGCCATATGTGACGGAAATCTTTCGTTTCCGGAGCTCTCGAAAGATCTCCGGTTGGTGCACGTCCATGGCGTGTTCGACCGTGACCTTGATCTTAAATTCATCAACCACTCGGAGCAAGGCCGCAATGTCATCTATTTTGTGGACATGGGCCCGCATGCGTATCTTTCCGGCAAGCAGCTCCTTGAGGACGATTTCCTCCGCCGAAAAGGTGATATCCTCTTTCTTTTTGCCCTGGGCTTTTCGGTGTTGTTGTACTTTTTGACGCACCTCATCGAGCCTTTTCCGCAGAAAGGCCATGGCCCCCATGCGTGTTGAAGGTCTTTTCCCTTTCCAACTCTGTGTCGACATTGGGTTGTATCCGAAGGCCGCCTTGACACCCGCCCGAGCGATCAGCGCTCCGGTGCTGTCCTTCCCATAGTTCCGAATCACTGCGGAAAGTCCACCGATGATGTTGCCACTACCAGGCACAACACAGGAGTATAAGACCCCCATTTCGATCGCATCGCGGAGAGCACTATCATCCATTTGTACTGAATCAAGAGCATCAGACAGGGCCTGAATGGAGTCCAACTGATCGTTCGCCTCCGCTTCCCCAGAGGGTTCACCTGAACGGGCCAGGCCTATGTGGCTGTGGGGATCGATGAAGGCGGGCGTAATAACGGCAAATTCCCCCAAAGACCGCCCATTCGGGGTCTTTGAGACGCGGACGATCTCAGACCCGTCAAATGTTAGACAGGCATCCTGGATGATCGATTTGCCTGTATAAATCTTCTTTGCACGGATAAAATTCATGAATATTCTATTTAATATAAGGTCCTGAGAGTAAAGAACCCCCGACCAAAGGTCGGGGTTTCTTTAACTGCAGGGACCATCCGGGTCATTTGTCCCGATTTTCTTTGTCCAGTTTACCGGCGATGTCCGCTCGTAATTCCTTCTTGGACACCTTCGCCATACTGGTCAGTGGAAACTCTTCCACAACCTCGAGTCGCTCCGGCAATTTGAATTTGGCAATCTTTTTTTCCAACAGGAATGTTTTGAGATCCTCGAATGGTAGGCCTTTCCCTGTATTCAGAATAACATATGCACAAGACTTCTCCCCAAAAAGGGGATCCGGCATGGCCACCACGGCGGTATTCAAGACACTGGGATGCCCAAGGATGAGATTTTCAATCTCTTCAGCGCTGATTTTTTCACCACCCCGGTTGATCATATCCTTATTCCGGCCCTCCAGGGTCAGGTAACCTTCACTGTCTTGCCTGACCATATCGCCGGTCTTATAAAAGCCGTCAGGGTCAAAAGCTTCTTTGTTGCGCTCTTCTGAATTATAATAACCCCGTACAACTGTTGGCCCCTTTGCCCAAAGTTCCCCCATTTCGCCTCGAGGCACTTCCACCCCATCATCATCGACCACTTTGACGATATCGCCCGGTGTGAGAGGCTGGCCTTGGGTCCCCAAGATACGTTCTTCAGGGTCATCCAACCGGGTGCAGGCGTGAAAGCCCTCACCCATTCCAAAATTCTGCTGCACAGGAAAACCGAATGTTGCCTTCACCCGGCGTCCCAGTTCCGCATTGACCTTGAAACCGCCGCCTGCGAGAACTTTCAGTGCAGAGAGGTCAAGATGGGCCTCTTCAAGGTAGTTCAGCCAATTGATGATCATGGTGGGAACCCCATTGAGATAAGTGATCTTTTCAGCTTCCACCAAAGACATCACCGTCTCCGGACTGGCATCCAGCGCCAGGACTGTCTTTCCGCCGAAATAGACCGTCCCGTGAAGTCCCGGAGCGGAAAGTGAAAAATTATGGGCAATGGGAGCACTGGCCAAAAAAGCACTGTATGGATTATGGCCGACCATGAGGGCACTGAACTTACAGCAGCATATATAGTCATTGTGCGTATGGGGAATCACCTTTTGCAGCCCTGTCGTGCCGCCCGAGAGCTGGAATACGGCCACATTCATAGGATCCGGGCGGAAGGACTTCAGATATTTTTCATCATATTTATCTTCTAGGGGATCCTCAAGGAGCTCTGCCAGGGCGATGGTGCCTTCCGGGGCGTCGGTTCCCGCCACCAGGATTTTTTCCAGCTTTGGAGCCTTTTCCTGAACTTCTTTTGCAAGCTCCAAGTAGTCGAAACCACGAAACTCCGAGGGAATCACATAGCCGATTGCATCTGTCTCTTGAGCGATGTATCCCACTTCACTAAGGCGATGGGGCGGAAGGCACAAGACTGGGATGGCGCCGATCCTGTGCAAAGCAAAATATATGTAGACAAATTCCGGGATATTGGGCAACTGAAGGATCACCCGGTCATTGGGCTTGAAGCCCAGACGTAAGAGATGGAGAGCGAGGTGATCGACTTTTGAACGAAGTTCGGAATAAGTATCCCTCGTCTCTCCATTCACAGGAGAGATACCTATCAAGGCCTCTCTTTTAGGAAAATACCAGGCCGTTCGATCCAGTATATCACCCAGAGTATAATTTTCCCAAAAACCCTGCGAAACGTATTGATCGACCAATTCTTTTGGCCATGGGCAGCATCCGTCAAGCATTTGAAATCCCTCCTCCATTCATTGTGTTTTGTTAATGTAGAGATAGCCTGTAAGACCCCTTACTGTCAATAAAATCATCAAGGCTTATCATCATCAATTTCCTGATTATCCTCCGGCTGAACGACTAGGGTAAGTCCCTTAATGTTCCGCACCTTCACTTTCTCCCCTATCTCAATCGGCCTGCCCGCTCCCCACACCTCAGCCTTCCACAGCTCACCGCGGACGTGAATGAAGCCGGAAGGTGCGAGTCTATTCTGAGTAATGCCCCGAGCACCGACCATGGAACGACCTGGTTTTGAAGCAGTCGTATCGTACGCTCGCCAAGTGAAAAAGAACAGGACAACATCCTTGACGATCCAAACTGTGATTGAGCCCCTGAAAACCCAATCGGGAATATCAAACCACCGTTGACCCAGCACCAGGGCCATGAGCAACAGGGCTAGGGCCGGCAACTGGAGAAGCGTATATCTTAAAATGATCCTAGTCGACCAACCTTCTATTTTTGTTCTCTTTTGCAACATGTCTTAATTTTACGTTCTTCTCCAAATTAGTTGGAGAAGAGGATTCAAGGATTCAAGGCCCGCCAAAGAAATGGCGGGTAAAATTCGAGGGTTCAAGTGTCTGTTTTGCAACGATCTTATCAATGCTTTAAACACCCCTTATTCTTAATAGTAATAAAAGAGTAGCTCGATCTTATTCTATGTATTTTCCAGTCATCCTGTAAGTATCCAAACAGGGTTTATAAAATTTCTATAAATATTTTAACGGCCTGTAATTCTATGGTATTTCACTCGAATCTCTGCCCGCCGTCTGTGTGGCGGGCACGACCCCTCGACCCCTTGAATCCTTCTAATCTGAGCAACCTTTTTGAAAATGAACTCCACATTTTTCCATCAACTAATACGGAGATGATCCTAATTTTATATTCTTTCACCCTTGGGTCACCTTCTCCAAAAGGCGTCTATAATAAAGATAATTTTCGAGAGGGATATCCTCCCGAACTCGCCCATCGGCCAGGGGGATGTAACCGCCCTCAGAGACCAAGGGCTTCACTTTCTCCTCCATTTCCCTCCGAATAGTCTCCTTATCTTGCCGTAGTGCGTCCAGATCGATGCCCCCTATGAAGCGCAAGTCTTGACCGAATTCTCGGCGAAGATCGCGATAGTCCATCGCCTCGATATTGACTTCGCAGGCCCACAGGCAGTTGAATCCCCACTTCAGAAGCGTCGGAATGAGTAATTTCGCATTCGCATAGGTCCTTAGGATGATCGTCTCTACCCCGTGCCGGCCCAACAGATCGAGGACCGGTTTGTAACTTCTGAGGACAAATTCCTCATACATGAGCGGGGAGATCAGGGGCCCGGTATTATCTCCGATGGGTTCTCCGAAGACGGCCGCATCCACGTCGACATCTTCCAATACCCGCTCAACCAATTTGGCCGCAAACTCTCCCTGGATCTTCATGGATTCACGGACAAAATCAGGGTCACGGATGGTTGAAAACATCAACCTTTTGAAGCCATTCCAGTCATCTACGCCCATGGACAAAAAAAAGCCGCGGTGCACTCGCAGCATGACCACATGATCCCGTCCACGCCAGGCGCGTATGCGCTTGGACCACCCCTTGGGTAGACGACGCTGTTGATATGGATTGAGAGCTCGGCGTAGGTTGTCTAACTCATTTAGGGTGGTGGGGCGTTTTTTAAGCCCCAGATGGGGATCGAGGTCAAGCTCTATCTCTTCGCGCTTGTCAGAGGGGGATAGTAGGGAAAGCGCCTCAAATGATTGCTTGCTCTGCCTGCGCCATGACTTAAGTACCTCTTTCCTGATGCCTTCCTCAAAATAAGGCACACGATCCGGTTTGCCATAACCCATCGTTTCCAGAAATCGTGTTCTGCTGTCCATAGGTTCACCCTTATTGCAAAAAATTGATATCCCACATCCGGAACGGAGACAAATCCTCCTATTATCTAAGTGCTAAATGTCAAAATCCAAATGACAAATCAAATCCAAATGTTTAAATGCCTAAAAGTTTAAAAGCAAGTGACGAGGTACGAGTCACGAGGGACCCGGCCGTCGCCTGAGGGCTATGGCAAGTCAAACTGATTTTTCGGTTTTGGTCTTTGACATTCTTATGGCATTTGCCTGTCCCGCCATAGCCTGCCCACCAGAGTGGGCTGGTGTAGGCGGAGGCTTTGGCATTTGAAATTAATATTCCAATATTTCCTATTGACAGCCCCTTTTATAGGGCAAATGAAGGCCACATCTCAGATCGTGGATTTATTACTTTTCTTATCCTATGAAAAAAAAAGGGCGATCTCAAGAAGTCATTCTTCGAAACCGAATAACCCAGATCTCATCAGGTCTGTTTTCCCAGGTTGCATAAAACCGGATATGGCATTCATTTCATCTTGATTATTTGTTATATATCATTATAGCGAAGCGCCACCTTTTACCGACGAAATTGGGGTAAATATCCCGTTGCTTGAGGTGAGCTGATGCCGGCCACCAGATCCCAGATACTGGATAAAAAAAAGGCGAGTTCTCCGAATTATCCAGCATCCAGGAACCAGTATCCAGAATCTGCTTGTTTCCTGCGCCAGAGCTTGTTTAATAACTTGGATTCTATAATCTGATAATAAAAGGAAATTTTAAATTGTCTTCCGGAGAAATGCCATGGGACCATTACCTCAAAAAGCCGATGTTGTCATTATTGGTGGTGGCATTATCGGGACCAGCATCGCCTATTACTTGTGTAAAAAAGGCGTGAATGACGTTCTCCTGCTTGAAAAAAGTTTATTGGGATCCGGCGCTACGGGCAAATGTGTCGGTGGGATTCGAACTCAGTTCTCTACAAGGATCAATATTGAGTTTTCGCGCCTAAGCCGAAAAGTCTTTGATCGTTTTGAGGCTGAGTTTGATGTTGATCCCGAATTTCACCCCATAGGATACCTTTTTCTGGCTTCCCGGAATGATCAATGGGAGGTCCTAAAGGACAATGCCCGGCTCCTGAAAAACATGGGGCTGAAAGTCGAGCTTCTGGAACCCTTTGAAATTCGGGATCGATGGCCCTTTTTACGGGTGGATGACTTGCTAGGTGGATCTTATACGGAAAAGGACGGGTTCGCCGGCCCTTATGAGGTCTTGCGGGGCTTTACCTCAAAGGCCCGACATTTGGGGGCCGTGATCAGAGAGGGTGTTGAAGTCACTGATATCCAAACAAAAAAAGGGCGGGTCCACGCCGTGGAGACATCCACGGGTGAAAGGGTCATCACACCTCTCCTAGTCAATGCGGCAGGACCCCATGCGGCTCGTGTGGCTGCTATGGCAGGCCTGGATCTGCCGGTTCGTCCCCTGCGAAGGCAACTCTACTATACCGACCCCTTTGAAGACGTCCCGCCCCATTTACCTATGGTGATCGACCTCGAGTACGGCTGGTATATGCGCAAGGAAGGTCAAGGATTTCTGTTGGCCGGCCCTCAGGACTCGGAGAGTTCGTTCAATCAGGAGGTGGACTTTGACGGACAAGAATGGACAGCACGCCGTTCCCTTCATCGGGTGCCGATCCTGGAGCGTTCTAAGATTGCGGGCGGGTGGGCCGGGTTGTATGAGATCTCTCCGGATCACCATGCAATTATCGGTCCTTTTCCTGAATTACCGGGATTTGTTTGCGCCAATGGTTTCAGTGGACACGGGTTTCAGCACAGCCCGGCAACCGGAATCCTTGTGGCTGAACTCATCGTTGAAGGGGAGGCCAAGACTCTGGATATTCACCCCTTGAGGCCCCAACGTTTTCGTGAGGAAGATCTTATCTTCGAACCTTTGACCGCCTTTCGGGATTGACCAGAGGGTTTAACAGTT
>JAQYVK010000446.1 GCA_030145585.1 Desulfatiglandales bacterium
AAGCCGGGGGTGGAGACTTTGTCCCGCAGCAGCGCAGTCAGGTGGGTTCATATTTTAACAGGCCCGCTCTAACAAAAGCACAGGCCTATGATGTCCTGGCCAACCATGTTAAAAAAATAAATCCTGATCTCGAAATTGGGGAGATCAAGGATGGGGGCGGCTTTTACGAGGCGGAGATCCTTTCAGAGGAAAAAGAGGTCGTTGAGCGACTTGCCGTGGATAAAAAATCCGGCCAACTAAGGGTTATCTATTGAAAAATATTTGAGAATTCTTTATAAACCGGAAATTGGAATGGGATGTGGGATGGGGAGTTCCGGATCGAACAGGCACAAGACCAATATCCAAACGGTCGACTCCCCCGAGTCCTGTCAAACCGGGTGGTTGAAACATATTATATAAAAATCGGAATGGTAAATGTTAAGGACTGACATGGGTTACATCAGAAATAAATTGGATATTTTATTTGTTCTTATACTGATACTGATATTGGCCGGGCTGCCTATAGGCATTAAGGCTTATGATCAGAGGGTATGGCGTGACGAAATACCTTCAGCTGCTAAAAAATTTACCCTAACCGGGCACACGCAAAGGGGATGGTTGTTGGGCGAGGTTCATGCTCACGACATCATCTCCCTTTGGAACCAAAATAAGTCCATGAAAAGACCTGTCATCGAGGTCTCCAAAGGGGACCTGGTTGTCTTTAAGCTAAAAAGCAGTGATGTGGTTCATGGTTTTAGCCTCAAAGATTTCGGTGTTTTCTTAAAAGAGGGTATCCAACCGGGAAAAGTGACCCAAGTATCATTTAAGGCCGACAAGGTGGGGACGTTCACTTTTTCATGCAACGCTATTTGCGGGGAAAACCATCAGAACATGAAGGGGACTTTGGTGGTCAAGGCCTGAATGCCCCGACCTAAGACAAATCAACAGACCTTCCTTTCTTCCACCATCCGGAAACCAACCGCCGGAAATTACATCCTTTAAAGGTAAAAGAAATGACTGGCAAGAAGTTCATATTTATGGCTTTCGCTCTATTTATAATTTTTTTGATCATTGTTATTATTAGAGAGCCGAGTTCGGCTCAAAATTCCGGCAAGAAATATAAAGGAGCCGTTCTTCAAGGCCGGGTCCTGTCTCCCTATGGCCCTGTAGAAAATGCTAGGGTCCGCGTGGCTGGGGAAGAGGGCTATGCACTGACAGACAAGCAAGGCAGATATGTCCTACAGGCCGCCCATCCACCCGCCGCCCGGTTGAGGGTGACAGCTGGGAAGGAAGGTTATTTTAACAACGGACAGATCGGTGGCCGTTCCGGGAACGTAGGTGATATCTCCTTGAACCCGGTCTTTTTAAATGACCGATCCGATTATCGCTTTATTTCCCCAGTGACCTGCGCTCAATGTCATGTCAAACTGAGCCAGTATTGGGACCGGTCCAAAATGGCCCACACAACCTCCAATCCAAAGGTGCTGGACATGTTTTATGGAACGGATGCCTTCAACCGTCCGGGAATCGGGCCCGGCTATCGGCTTGACAACCCTAAGAGCAACGGCAATTGTGTGACCTGCCACGCCCCTTCGGTCGCCGCCTCCAGTCCCTGGTCGCAGGATTTAAAAACGGCCCTTCAGCCCAACCGTGCAGAATGGGATGGGATCAGTTGTGATTATTGTCATAAGATAAGAAAGGTGATCAGTGACAAGAGCAAACCGAGCGGCATGACCGCAGTCCTTGAAAGGCAGGCCTCCACCAGGGGCCCGTCCATATTGGTCTTCGGTCCCTATGATGATGTGGTGGTCCCACCCATGGCCGCCACCTATAATCCGGTGTTTAACCAAGGGAAATTTTGCTCCCTTTGCCACAGTCATTATGAAAAAATCGGCAAGAGTGGGAACTGGGATCCCGGACAGGTTTATTCCGATTCAGAGCGTAAAGGATTCGCTTTGAAGGACAACACCTTCCTACCTATCCAGACCACCTATCAGGAATGGAAACAGTGGCAGGATCAGCTTTCGCCGGATGACCCCAACAAGGGCAAGAAATGCCAGGATTGTCATATGAGTTGGCGAAAAGAAATGTTGCCCTATGACAATTATGTGGTGGAGGGCATGGCCAGAAACATGTGGGCCTCCTACCGCTCACCCAAAAACATCCGCCCCCATCATTTTGACGGGGGGACCGAAACCCAGCTAAAAACCGCCCTCTCTATGGAAGTGGAAGGGGAAATTGAAGAGAGAAGGTTGAAGCTTAATGTCTTCATCACCAATACAAACGGGGGCCATTGGGTGCCGACCGGAGAGCCGATGCGTAGCGTGATGCTGCTGCTTCGAGTCTTTGATTCAAACAATAAGCCGTTAAAAATGATTAAAGGAAGCCGACTGCCTGAATGGGCCGGCGTGGGGAAAGTTGAGGCCGGAAATTACGCTGGGCTTCCCGGCGCGGTTTTCGCCAAGGTTTTACAGGACAAGGAGGGCAATCTCCATGTGCCCTTCTGGAAGGCCACCCGGATTGCTTCGGACTCCCGCATCAGGCCCAAAGACACCCTGACCCTGACTTTTGAATTTGCTATGGATGACCCGGAGGATGAACCCACGGCAGAAGCCGAACTGATCTATCGACCGGTTATTATCCCCTGGGCGAAAAAGAAAAACTGGCCGGTCAAAGATATATCGATCACCAGCAGTGCCTGGTGATGGTTGGAGGAAAACAATTGGTAAAGTATTTACAAATTTCATTATTACTGCTTTTATTATTGCTATGGGGTTCCCTGAATCCTGCCTTTGCCGGTATGATAAAAGGTACTGTCAAGGTGAAGGGTTTGCGGTCCCCTGCGAATATCCTGGTCTATTTGACAAAGGCCCCAACATTCTCATCCGATCTTTCCGGGGCCAAAGTTGTCATGGATCAAAACCGCCTGACCTTTACCCCGCACGTTTTGCCCGTCCTGGTGGGCACGACGGTTCAGTTTCCAAACAATGATAAGGTGGATCATAATGTCTTTTCTTTGTCGCGGACCAAAAAGTTCAGCTTGGGCAGTTATAAACCGGGGGAAATCAAAACAGTGCTTTTCGATAAACCGGGCATCGTGGAGCTTCGTTGTGACGTACACGCAGAAATGGCAGCCTATATATTGGTCATGAGGAATCCCTATTGGGCTAGGACGGACGAGAAAGGACGGTTTCAAATCCCAAATTCGGATGAATTGAAAAACCTGGGTATTTTGGGTATTGAGGCCCTTCCTCCCGGAAAATACTTTCTGAAGACCTGGCATGAGAAGCTGAAATCCAAGCGGACCACGGTAATCGTTGAAAAAGATGGTGATATCGATCTTCAACTGGATCTGACCCGTGGGACCCCGAGCGTATTATATAAGTGACGGCGTTTCTATAAGGGAACTGAACAACCCTCGGCTATAAAACGAGGGGTTCTAATGCGGTTGATTAAAATCAACTATTGCGTCATGCCGGACTTGTAGCTGACTGTAGATGCTTAATTTCTTACAGTCAGCATGATTCGGCATCCAGAACACATAGCCCCATCTTCCCTGGATTCCGGCTTTCGCCGGAATGACAAGTCGCTCCGCTTACCCGCCCATGAAGTTATAGGGCGGGCGACAATAAAAATTTGCTTCGCCTGAAGGCGGGGGGTTTTAACCCTCCCCGAAAGAGAAACGAAAAGTATGCTTGATGTTTCAATATATATGGCATTTGCCGCAGGCCTGATTTCATTTCTGTCGCCTTGTGTCCTTCCTCTGGTTCCCGGTTATATCTCCTTCATATCCGGGGTATCGGTCGAGGATGCGAGGGCCCATACCGGCGGTGAGGGCTTCGTGGGAAATGAAAGACGCATGGTCTTGTTGAATGCGATCTTTTTTATCGGTGGATTTTCCATTGTTTTTATCCTTCTCGGCGCCTCTGCGACCTGGATCGGAACCTTCTTCACCTCAAAGATGTCCATTCTGACAAAAGTTGCCGGTTTGGTTATCATTGTTTTCGGCCTTTTTAAGATGGGCCTTTTACGTGTGTTCCTCTTCTATAGGGAGGCTAAATTTCAATTCAAGGACAGGAAATTAGGCCTTGTGGGGGCTGCGCTCATTGGCGCGGCCTTCGCCTTCGGCTGGACCCCATGTATCGGACCCATCCTGGGGAGTATTTTGGCCTACGCGGGAACATTGAACAAGATGAACCAGGGCATGATCCTCCTTTTGGTCTATTCTTTGGGACTGGGAATTCCTTTTTTTCTGACCGCCCTTTGTATCAATCAGTTTTTTAGATTTTTCGAAAAAATCAAAAAATACCTCGGCGCCTTGGAATTCGCGACCGGTTTGATTCTGGTTATTCTAGGCCTTATGATTTTCTTTAACAAACTGATATTGATTCCGGGCTATTTTTCCTTCTTGAATAAGTTTTCCCTATGAATGCGTCTCTGTGCCTCAAAGGAGAAAAGTGGCTATGAAAAAACGTCTGTTTGTCCTCATCTCCTCACTCTTCATTGTCCTCCTTATCATTACTACGATCTATGTCCTTCGCCAGCCGAAAGATCATGTACCGTCTGAGAGGATGGGGAAAACTCGAACATCGGAGGGGCTTACTCGGGTTGATACTAAACCCGAGGATAACACATTGTCACGGTTATTTGAGGAGTTGGGTGTTGTCCAGATGGAGCCTATAGCCGTGCCTGTCGAAGTCACCCTTCCGGACCTGAACGGGAAGCAGGTGAATCTGTCTGACTTCAAAGGTAAAATTATATTTGTAAATTTTTGGGCAACCTGGTGCCCCCCTTGCCGTGAAGAGATGCCTTCCATGCAAAAATTACATGACAAGCTCAAAGACAAAGATTTTCTTATGGTGGCCATCGACATGCAGGAACCCCCCGAGCCGGTGAAAAAATATATCAAGGAATATGAATTCACCTTCATGACCCTTCTGGATTCGAAGGGGGAGACGGGGCTGTTGTTTGGAATAAGATCCATCCCGACCACCTTGATCATGGACAAAAATGGCATGATCATTGGCGTGGCCATAGGGGCACGGGACTGGGCCAGCAAAAAATCAATAGCTCTCTTTGAGCATTTGATCGATCAGGAGGTGGAACTTTCATCCTAACCCAAACCCCCCGGACTTAAGGGGGCCTGAAAGGGGAATAGGGATTTTGGGATTCGGTTGTATTGATGATCATGAACAAGAAAAAGGCAATATTGTGTATCCTATTGGGACTGGCTGTGGCGGTCCTGTCCCCGTTCGTCCTACGTTTATTGCCGGTCGAGAAAAGCACCCGACACATTTCTCTGGAGGCCAAGAAATACGGCTATTCCCCATCGAGGATCGTAGTGAATCAAGGAGATACCATTCTTTTGAAACCGACCTCTCTCGATGTGACCCACGGTTTTCTTCTGGACGGCCATCCGGTGGAAGCGATCATCAAGCAACAGGGTATCGCTTACCAGAAGGTCACCTGGGAAGACGATGAGGGCAAGCTTCAAACAGATTGGGACAAAGTCCCTGAGATCGAGATCGTGGCCGAAAAATCGGGCAAGTTTACCTTCCGCTGCACGCAGACCTGTGGTAACCTCCATCCCTTTATGACTGGGGAATTGATTGTACGGCCAAACACCCCCTACCACTTTTTCTTGGCCCTGTCCCTGTGGGTAGTGTTCAGCATGTTCATCTGGTTTCGGGTCAATCCTGGACCCCGTTTTGTCGGTTCCCGGAGATTCAATATCCTCACTATTCTGCCTTGGGTAAATCGCCTCCTCCGTCTCCGCAGTTTTCAATTTCTGATCATACTCCCTAACTTTATCCTGTTCTATCTGTTTATATTGAGTGCCCTCAGGGGAAGTCCCGTTGGCAACCGCAACATAGCGATTATTTTCGTGTGGATCCTTTGGTGGTTTGCCCTGAAAGCCATCATTGTCCCCTTGGGTGGAAGGATCTGGTGCATGATTTGTCCCCTGCCCGCCCCCGCGGAATGGTTGAGCAGGAAGGCCTTGACCGCAGTCAAATACGTTCAAAAACCCTTCAAGGGGCTGCACCATCGCTTCATCGGTCTTCAGAAAGACTGGCCCAGAAGGATGCGCAACATCTGGCTTCAGAATATCCTATTCCTCGCCATGATCTCGACCGGGATGATCCTGATCACCCGTCCTTTCGCGACGGCCCTATTGTTCCTTCTTATTCTCGGAATCAGTATTCTCCTCACACTGGTCTACCGCCGTCGGGTCTTTTGCCAGTTTCTCTGCCCGGTAGGGGGATTTCTGGGCACCTATTCCATGGCATCCATGACCGAACTGCGGGCCATAGACCCCGAGGTCTGCAAAACCCACAAGGATAAGTCATGCCTGACCGGCGGCCCGGAGGGTTGGGCCTGCCCCTGGAATCAGTATTTGGGGGATATGGACCGGAACAATTATTGCGGGCTCTGCACCGAGTGTATCAAGAGCTGCCCGAAAGACAATGTGGGTGTTTTTGTGAGACCCTTCGGCTCGGACCGTGTCATCAAGGGTTATGATGAGTTTTTCAATGTCATCATCATGCTGGTGGTGGCCATCGTGTTCAGCATTACCATGCTGGGTCCCTGGGGTTTCATCAAAGACGCCGCCAATGTCACCGAAAGCAGGCAGTGGGTGCCCTACCTGATATACCTCGCCTCGATCTGGACGCCTGCCCTGGTGATATTCCCTGGACTCTTTGCCCTCACGGCCATCGGTGCAAACCGCCTCAGCGGAAATCAGGCCAGCAACCGGGATATGACCCTTCGACTGGCCTATATCCTGATCCCTGTCGGCATCTTTTTCTGGATCGCCTTCAGCCTCCCCCAGATCATGATCAACTACGGCTATATACTTTCCGTACTGTCAGACCCCTTGGGCCTGGGGTGGGATATCTTTGGGACGGCGAATTATCCTTTTAGTCCCTTTATGCCTGAATGGATTCCCCCGATCCAAGGCGTGCTTTTGGTCGCGGGACTCTACTTCGGACTAAGCCGGGGGTATCAGGGTCTCACGGACCTGGTACACGATCCTTTAATGAGGGCCAGGGCCATGATCCTCCCTGCCCTGTTTGCCCTTTTCACGGTCAATCTTTTATTAAAACTCTATATGGGCTGATGTGGAAAATTCGGTATGAATATAAATTATCATAGAAAAATTCTGATTCTCATTATTTTACTGATCCTTCTCTTGCCAAGCCAAGCACTCGCTTCCGGCGCAATGGAGGTGGGCGAGTATCAGATCCGAATTTTCACTGAACCGGACCCTCCGGTCGCAACAGAGGAAGCCTTGATCACCCTCAAAGTCCTCCGTTCTCGGGATCAATCGCCGGTCAAGGGCGCAGAAGTCTTTGTCAGCACGAAAGAGACCCTCCAGGACATCACAGAAGGCGGAGTGGCCTTTAAGGATATGTCCGGCTACCAAGAGGCGAAAGAGGCGGATGAATTTGGAAACTATGAACTGCTGACGACCTTTCCGAAACCGGATATCTATTATATCAAAGTGGCCATTAAAGGGCTTGAAGGGAACGATGTCGATAACCCTCTCTCAGCCGGTTTCAGCCTTTCCGTCAGTGCTTCAGACAAGTCCACTTACAGGCTCCTTTTTATCCTGCTAACTCTCCTTGCCATGACTGTTGCCGGGATTTGGTTGATATATGTAAAAATTGGGAACGCTTCGTCCGGTTCCGGGGCAATAAACTTCCTGGATATCCGATTGATCAAGGGACTTTTTCTATGGAAATATATCCAGCCGGCCTTTCAGATCCCAATCGCTATTCTTCTCATAATCCTGATCGTTCTGGCCATGACGGATATTCAGGATGCGGGGAAAAACATCTCCGCCATACTCATTTGGACCATTTGGTGGGCAGGCATTATCTTCACCTTTGTCCTGGTCGGAAGGCTGTGGTGCTTTATGTGCCCGGTCGGCGCGTTTGCGGAATGGACATCCAGAGTCTTTAAGCCCCATCGGCTTTTCCCGCTAAAGTTGCGTAACGTGTGGCTTGCCAATGGCATGTTCATCCTGCTTACTTGGTTCGATATTCAATTAGGTGTCGTGAGAAATCCTATTGTTACTGGATCATTATTATTGGTTATCATTGTCATCGCCCTTGTCGTGAGCATGTTATATGCAAGGCGGTCTTTCTGCCGCTATCTCTGCCCCATAGGGGGCATAATCGGTATATACTCCATGTTTTCGGCCGTGGAGCTGAGGTCAAAGGACCCGGAAGTATGCAGGGGCCATAAAAGGAAAGACTGCTATTTGGGTAATGAAAAGGGTTATGGGTGCCCGATGTTTGAGATGATCCCCACTATGGATAGCAATAATGCCTGTACGTTCTGTGGAGAGTGCATCAAATCCTGCCCCAAAAATAATATTGTCCTCAGGGTCAGACCTTTCTTCAAGGATGTGTGGACAACCAGGAAAAGGTCCCTCGATGAAGCGGCCCTCGCTGTCGTACTCGTAGGGATAAGTATTTTTGTGACCGGGGATATGCTTGAACCCTGGGCGGGCTGGATAGAAGCTGCCATGGCGTGGATCCCCGCTCAACAGTTAGGGATTCAGTATGCATACACGGTAGAGATCATTACAAAGTCGATTCTCTATTTTTCCATTTCATTACTACTCATTCCCGGGTTCATGGTTTTGGCTGCCGCCATTTCCAACAGAATGGTAGGAAGAGATAACCATAAAGGCCTAAAACAGACTTTCATCACGTTCGGATACATGTTTATACCCATTGGTCTTTCAATGCACCTTGCCCATAACACGGGTCATCTCTTGAAAGAATCCGGGATAATCGTTCCGGCCCTAAAGAGGGCCATCAATACCTATACCCCCTTTTATGTGGGGGAGCCGGACTGGCGCGTTGGTGCGGAGCCACTCATTGAATCTGCCCTCTTATACTGGATTCAAATGGGAATTTTTTTCATATTCTTCGGCTTCTCCCTATACGCCGGATACAGAATTGCTA
>JAQYVK010000447.1 GCA_030145585.1 Desulfatiglandales bacterium
CGAATGCCCATGCCGCTACTTTCGAAGATCATGAAGGGGAGATATACTTTGACCGATTATTTCCGCCCGAGCCAATGGGACCACCCGAGGAGTGGGATTTTCGGGGGATTCGAAGGGAGACGCCCCTCCCCTTTAAAAGCCCTAATCACGCGTCCCAATTGATCAAGAAAATTGCCCACACCTTTGGTGCTACCCTCGTAGGGATCACGAAACTCAATCCTGACTGGTGTTACCAGGGGGTTTTACGAGGCGTCGGTCCGGGGAAATGGGACGTCCCTTCACACTGGGAATATGCCATAGTGGTGGTGACGCCCCATGAATGGGATTCGATGTACTGCAACCCGACCTATGGCACCTCTTATGATGCCTACTCTCGAGAACGAATGATTGCCGGAAAGCTGGAAGCCTTTATTCACGAACTGGGTTACCCGGCAAGATCCCATGTGCCGCCGTTCTTCTATGATATGGTCATGCCGCCGGTCGCCATCGACGCCGGTCTAGGGGAGGAAGGTCGGCATGGCCTCATGATCACACCGGAGTTGGGTGCCAGTTCGCGTCTGGCGTGTGTTACAACCAATATCCCCATGGAGGTAGATAAGCCAGTTAATCTTGGTATCATGGACTTTTGCAAAAAGTGTAAAATCTGTGCTGATAAATGCCCCAGCGGCGCGATTAGTCACAAAGATGATATGGAAGTAGTGCGTGGGTATAGGAGATGGTGTATCAAAGATGAGCTCTGCTCCCAGATATGGGCGAGTGTCGCCACGAGCCATTTTAGAGGTTGTCGAATCTGCCTGGCGGTTTGCCCCTATACCCGAAAAAACAACTGGGTCCATGCACTTTCGAAATATACAGATCCCAGGGACCCCACAGGCATTGTCGCCAGCCTGCTTTTAAAGGCGCAAAAAAGTTTCTTCAAGTACCCTGAAGCCAAAGATTTTCTGCCGCCGCCAGAAGGAAAAAATGCAACATATCACGAGCCACCGGATTGGCTCCAAACCGACAAATGGTTCGATGTAAACAAAACATGGTGAGGTTAGGTGTATAGGCTGAAGGCTGAAGGCTGTTAGGAAAAGCAAATACATCTGTTAGAAATTCTTCAGGGTAAGTAGGCTGAAGACTGTTAGGTAAAAAAAACAAACCATAAGTATTTGCTTTGTATTGAATGTGCCTAAAAGCCTACTGGTGACTGTAAGAAATTGAGCCCCTACAGTCACCCCTAAATGCCTAATAAGCTAAATTAAGGAGAAAAATATGATTGCCTATTCTACGACTTTAAGACCACTCTTTTGGATAGTGATGGGGCTGCTCTATGCCCTCATGATTGCCGGAGCGCCGGTGTGGGCTGATGATATCGGCCTGCAGATGACCTGGTGGAAGTGGCTGTTGGGAGCCATTTGGTTTTGCCTCTTGAGCATGGGCATTGCGGCCGGCTTCACCCTTATGGGGGAAAAAGAACCCCGAGCCGGTTATTACATCGCGGGGCTCTCCGTGGTCATCATGATTATTTTGGGCATAGGATTATGGCTTTTGTTGTGAGCCGTTTATGATCACCTTTTTTTAAGGGTATAGTCCGGCGAGGGAAAATGTCAGAAAAATGGATCTTTGACGATGTAGGCGCTGAGCACAACGATATCGTGGGTAAAAAATGCGCCAATCTTGGCGAGATGCGGAGAGCAGGAATCCTTGTCCCGCCCGGATTCGCTATCTCTCTACATGCCTATGAGAAGTTCATGACTGAAACCGGCGCTACTGACGAGATCAAAGAATATCTGAAAACATTTAGCGCTGATCCTGACAATCCGGCGAATATCCCTGAATATGATGACGCAGCCAAAGTGATACGCGGCATTGTGGAATCAAAGAAAATGCCTGATGATATGGCGCCGATCATAGCCCAACACTACGATGGGCTCTGTAAAAAAGTCGGAAAGCTTAATGTTCCCGTGGCGACGCGCTCTGCAGGAACAGCCAGCCATCCGGGACAATATGAGACCTTTCTACACGTGACGGAAACGTCAGGGGTGATGAAAAACATCATTAAGGTCTGGTCAAGTACATTTAACGCGCGTTCTTTGATCGCTCGTGCCAGGTTGGGATTACCCCTGTATTCGGATCCAATAGGCGTTGCTGTCTTGCAAATGGTCAATACCAAGGCAGCCGGCGTTATTTTTACCTTGAATCCTTTGAATGGAGATCCTTCAAAAATATCGATAGGTGGAAACTGGGGCCTTGGCGAAGCTGTGGTCAGCGGAGAAGTCACTAACGATCAATGGTTGATAGACAAGGTCACGCTGGAGATTATCGAGAGGCGTGTGGCTATAAAGACGGCCGAATGTCGATTTGATTCTGAAAAGGGTGAAATCGCCTACAAGGATATCCCCTCTGACAAACAGAGCAAACCATGTCTGTCAGATGAGGAAATGCTTGAATTGGCCAGACAGAGCAAAAGGATAGAAAAATACTTTGGGGTCGCACAGGATATAGAATGGGCCATAGACCAGGATCTCCCATTCCCCAAGAATGTACTTTTCGTGCAAACCAGGCCGGAGACCATATGGAGCCAAAAGGAGACCAAGTCCGTTTTGGAAACAAAAACGGAATTTGGAGAATACGACATATTTTCTGTGCTGAAAAAAGATTAATTAGAGAACCTCTCCCAAGTAAGTACCCAGAATATTAGAAGGCATTTCAAAAATAGAAAAATGGTTCGAGGTCAAGGATGGCGAAGGATCGTAACCGGAGGAATATATACAAATATTTCGAGGATTACGATTCAAGCCGGACACAGAGATCGGGCTATTTAGCATTTTTGAGATGACTTATAGAAACCTTATTCGAAAGGAGGATTAATAATGGCTAAAGAAAGGCGCTTCGCTGACCCCCATGAGATTGAAGCCATACCTGACACAGAAGGCTGGGAAGACATGTATCCTTACTACTATCCATTTGCCAAGACAAAGGACATGCCAAAGACCGCAGAATATGAATCCTCGTCCCTATGGTTTTATGATGGCCTGCACTATCCTGAACCCGTGGGACCACTTGATCTCACC
>JAQYVK010000448.1 GCA_030145585.1 Desulfatiglandales bacterium
GGGGCAGGTCTGGTGACCTCTGAAATGGTCAGCGCTATGGGCTTGACGACCGGTAAGAAAAAGACCCTGGACTATCTAAAAAATCACCCGCACGAAAAACCTCTTGCCGTTCAGATATTCGGCTCCAGTTCCCAGGCCATGGCAATGGCCGCCCAGATCGTCGTTGACGCGGGTGCGAATCTGGTTGATATCAACATGGGGTGCCCGGTAAAAAAAGTCGCAAAGACCGGTGCGGGCGCGGCCCTTCTCCGGGATAGAAAGCGGGTTGCTGACATTGTTTCCGCTGTCCGCCTGGCATGCCGTGTACCCCTAACGGTAAAAATCCGGGCAGGTTGGTCCCCCGAAAATCCGGTTGCCTGTGAAATTGCCCGAGTGATCGAAGATTGTGGTGCCGATGCGATTACTGTCCATCCCCGATTTGCCACCCAGGGCTATTCAGTCCCCGCCGATTGGACGTTTATCGGTCGAGTGAAGGAGCAATTGAAGATACCCGTCATCGGCAATGGGGACATCTTCGAGCCGGCCCACGCCTTTAAAATGAGACAGGATACCGGGTGTGACGGGGTTATGATTGGAAGGGGAGCAATTGGTAACCCATGGATATTTAAGCAAATTCTCCATTCTGACCTTGGGCTTCCCATTCCAAAACCCGATTTGTCGGATCGCCGATCATTCATTATGGAACATTTCCAGGCCCTTTCCGATTTGATGGGAGAGCACAGGGCCGCCCGCACTATGCGGGGCCTCCTCCTCCGATATACCAAGGGCCTGCCCCATAGCAGTCGATTTCGTGGCAGCATTAACAAAATAAAAGATCTCGATTCCTTGATTTCAACCATGGACGGATATTTCTCAACTTTAGAGGGCGAAGAAATTTGAAAGTCATTCTGGCCAAAACGGCAGGGTTCTGTATGGGAGTCCGCCGGGCGATGGAAAAAGTCCTAGCAGAGGCCAATAAGGGAAAAGGCCCGATCTCTACCTACGGCCCACTGATTCACAATACGCAAGTGATGGAACTGTTGGCGTCTAAGGGGGTGGCCACTGTTGAGGATATCTCAGGTCTCGAACGCGGTACCATTGTCATCAGGGCCCATGGTATCCCTCCGGACCAGCGTGCCCACCTCAAGGCATCAGGGTTGCAGCTGATCGATGCCACCTGCCCCCGTGTAGCCAGGGTTCAAGCCCTCATCCGATACCATACCAAGAAGGGGTATATGGCCATCATCGTGGGGGACAAGGATCACCCCGAAGTGATCGGTCTTTTGGGTTACGGCAATGATCAAGCCTGGGTGATCAATCAGGTCTCCGACGTCGAAACTTTGCCTCATGCTGAAAAGGTGTGTGTGGTTGCTCAAACCACACAGGATGAAGAAAACTACTTGGACATCCAGAATGCCATTAAAAGACGTTTTTCCGATACCCTTGTTTTTGACACTATCTGCGATGCCACACACAGCAGGCAGGGTGAAGTCCGCTCTTTTGCGGGGCAAGTCGACGCCGTCGTTGTGGTGGGGGGCTATCATTCAGGCAATACAAAGAGGATTGTGCAGGTCTCTAAGGCGGCAGGACTACCGACTATTCATGTGGAAACGGAAAAAGAGCTGACGGATGAGATGTTTTCAAACATGCAAACCGTGGGAGTGACGGCGGGTGCTTCCACACCCAACTGGATGATCAAGAATGTAGTGAAAGAGATTGAAACGATACTCAGCCGGCGTGAATCTTTCTTGGGACGATGGATACGGCGACTCTTTAAGGTCCTCCTTCTCTGCAACCTCTTGGTTGCCCTCGGTGCTCTCGCACTCTCTTACGCGGCGACCATCCTTTCTGGTGGAAAACCGGATCTTATTCATCCCTCCCTTGCTTTCTTGTATGTCTATGCCATGTATGTCATGAATCGTTTTCTTGATAAGGGCGCCAGCACCTACAATGATCCGGAGAGGGCAAGTTTCTATGGGAAATACAGGATCTGGTTGATACTCACGGGGCTCGGCTCCATACTGGGCGCCCTTGGCCTTTCCTATTTCTTGGGAATTCCTGTTTTTCTTACCATGGCCGGTTTGATCATTTTAGGGATTTTATACAGTATCCCGATCGTCCCCACCGGCCATAGACATTTCTGGCGTTACGCCAGGATCAAAGATATTCCCGGCTCAAAGACACTTTCTGAGGCCCTTGCATGGGGGGTCGTCATTGCCCTGCTTCCTCTCCTTGGACCGGTTGAGGTCCATTGGTTCCAGACGGTCACTGCTTTTTTGTTTGTCGTCTCAATGGTCTATGTTGTCTCCGGTCTCTTTGACATTTTTCAAGTTCAGGGGGACCGGATTGTGGGGGCGGAAACCCTGCCCATCACCCTGGGGGAAGGCAGGACCTTACAGCTCCTGAAAGGTGTGATTATATTTGGCGCCCTTGTTTTGATCCTGGCTCCCCTTTTCGGCCCTGTCGGTCTCTTTTCCTACCTCCTATTGCTATGTTTTTTATCATTATTCTTATCCCTCCTGGCCTACGAAAAGAGATGGCTTTACCCGGGAAACCGCTTTGAGGCCCTCGTTGAGGGAAATTTCTTCCTTGCGGGTCTACTTGGACTTATCTGGCATCTATTACAATGAACAAGGTCAGCGTCATCATACCGACCTTCAACCGGGCCCGGAAGGTGGTGCGGGCGGTTTCATCCGTGCTTTATCAGACGTTCAGGGATTACGAAGTCATCGTTGTGGATGATGGATCCACGGACGGCACGAGGGAGGCGCTCACACCTGTCCGCCCCCACATTAAATACCTATCTCACCCTAAGAATTTGGGGGTTTCAGCAGCCAGAAACACCGGTATTCAGGCATCACGATCACCCTTCATCGCCTTCCTTGACTCTGATGATTATTGGCGGCCGGATAAATTGGCCGTGCAAGTGGATTTTTTCAGGAGGCTTCCAGAGGCCCTTGTCTGCCAGACCGAAGAGATCTGGATCAGAAAAGGGCGCCGTATCAACCCCCGGAAAAAGCATCTGAAACCATCGGGGGACATCTTCGGACCCTCCTTGAAGCTCTGTCTCGTAAGCCCATCGGCCGTCATGCTGAGGAGATCACTCCTGAATGAGGTGGGACTCTTTGATCCGGAGCTTCCGGCCTGTGAAGACTATGATCTGTGGCTGAGAATCTCTTGCCTCCATCCCATTTATTTGGTTGAAGAGCCCCTGGTATTCAAAGAAGGGGGCACATCAGACCAACTTTCCGCCCGCTATAAAGGAATGGACCGATTTAGGATAAAGGCCATGGCCAAGCTCATCAAAGGTAACAAACTTGACGAATCGCAGCTTGAGGACGTCTTTCGTGAATTATCACTGAAGTGCAGGATTTATGGTAACGGATGCCTCAAAAGGGGCAAAAAGGAAGAGGGTGGGTTTTATCTCAGTCTTCCAGGCAGGTTACAAAAGGGCGAAAAGATAGATTTTTAAGCAGTTTCTCTCGATTCTCAATCATCCAAAAAAAACCGTCTATTTCCGCATAAAACAGATCGTTTTAGAGATGTTTACAAATATATAAACATATATATATTATTTATTGTTGTTTATTGTCAATTTATATTATTTTTAAGTAATTATTTTCACCAAAGAGCCTATTCTTTTTTTGGAAGAATAAGCACATCAACTTTCCCTTCCAAGTCCTTTTTGAATTGAGCCGCATCCTCATCCCCGCCCACGACCGCCCCATAATGCATGGGGATGGCCAATTTGGGATTTATGGCCAAAGCAGCCTTGACGCCCTGTTCTGCAGTCATGACATAGGTCCCGGAGACCGGTATCAATGCGATATCCACTTCAAGGTCTTTCATTTCTGGGATAAAGTCCGTATCCCCTGCATGATATATTTTGACTCCTGCGGTTTCAACAATGAAGCCCAACCATCCGTTTCCCTGAGGATGAAAGTCTTTGTCCCGGTTGTAGGAAGGAACGGCCTCGATAGTCACACCATCGATTTTAAGGGATTCGCCCGGTTTCATGATCCTCACATCCCCTTGTAACTTACTGGCCGAATCCTTTTCCGTGACAATGACGGTTCCCTCCTGCTGGATCTTGGCCACGTCCTCGGGTGAGCAATGATCAAAATGTTCGTGTGTAATCAGGATGATATCCGCTTTTGGACCGGCCGAAATCTGATAGGGATCAAAATAAATGGTCTTTTCAGAATCAATCCGAAAAGAATCATGCCCAAGCCATGTTATTTTCTTTGCAATATCTTGAATCATCGCCTTCACCTCCCCATCGGGGCATCTTGGAAAACCGCAGGAATGCCCCCTACTTCTTTTTGAATGATATATGACCTTTCTTTTAAAAGACCGGTAAATTCAAAACTGTTTTAATTGTCTTACAATGGCTCCAATATAATTTTATGATCCACCAGTGAAAAACCCTTAACCCTGGCTTTGAGTTTCTTTTCCTCTCCGAAAACATTTTTAATTCTCAATTGACCATCCATGACTATCATGGGCGCTCCCTAACAAACCGCTCGTGGCTTTTATATCTCCACCATAGAATCATAAGCAGGTTTTTATAAAATTGCATTGCATTCACTTCAAGATGGCTGTATTTTTCTAAACCATGACTATAAAATATCTATACTATAACCCCCATATAAAAAACATGAAAATCTAAGAGTATACCATTGGATCTTCCCTCAGCCCAAATGTCCTGGCCACTTTTCGCCTTGGCCGCTTACTTGCTCTGCTCCATCCCATTTGGAAAACTATTGAGCCGGAAAGTGGCGGGTATCGACATCACCCGAAAGGGGAGCGGAAATGTCGGCGCCACGAATGTGGCGCGCATAATCGGTTTCAAATGGGGAATTCTTACCCTATTTCTCGATGCTCTAAAAGGTTTTATCCCCGTCTATCTCTTTAGATCCTTTTCACCCGGGTTTGAGACAGGACTTGCGGTTGTTGTGTTAGCCTCACTTTTAGGCCACCAGTTTTCCCTCTTTCAAAAATTTCGAGGGGGAAAAGGCGTAGCAACCGCCCTGGGAATTTATCTTGCGATCTCACCAGGTTACACCCTCATCGTCGTACTCTTTTTTGTGCTAACGGTTTATTTTTCAAATTACGTCTCCCTGGGATCCATCCTTTCCGCTGCCCTAATGCCCTTTCTCCTGCTGTTGTCGGACAAGCCAAAAATAAGTGTCATAACGGCCTTCGTTATGGCGGCTCTCATTTGGCTAAAACATAAAGAAAATATTGCGAGGTTGCTCTGTAGGAAAGAAAGAGGGTGGAGAAAAGGTATTACACAGTCAACAGATCAAGAAGACGACCCAGTTCGTCATCGGAATAAAAATGAATGACAATCCTTCCTTGCTTTCCCCTTTTCCGGATTTCCACCTTTGTTCCCAAAGATCTTTTTAGATTATCCGTGAGGGATTGAAAATAGTGGTCCCTTTCACTGGTCTGGCTTTTGGTATGGCCTGTCTTTTTGCCCTTTTTGACCAATTCCTCCAATTGGCGAACGGACAAGGCCTTGTTAATAATGAGATCCCGCACTCTTTTTTGTTCTTTTTGTTCATCCAGCCCCGCGAGAACCCTGGCATGGCCCATACTTAACCGCTCCTCGATCAAATCCTTCTGAATAACCTGGGGCAGTTTTAAAAGCCTCAGCATGTTGGTGATGGTCGAACGTTCTTTTCCCAGAGTTTTTGCAAGGGCTTCCTGGGTCGTTCGGCTGCCTTCCATGCATTTTTGATAGGCCATAGCCTCTTCGATGGGGTTGAGATCTTTTCTATGAATGTTTTCTATCAGCGCCAATTCCAGGGATTCATATGGGGAGGTCTCCCGAACAACCACAGGGACCCGCTCAAGTCCTGCCTTTTGTGCTGCCCGCCATCGACGCTCTCCCGCAATAAGCTGATAACCCATTTCTGTCCTGCTTACCAAAAGGGGGGTGATGACGCCCTTCTCCCTTATGGATGATACCAATTCATTCAACTCCTGGTCCAAGAAAGCCTTACGAGGCTGAAGGGGATTCGGCTCTATGGTCTCAATAGGGCATTGAAAATACGTCTCCTCACCTTCCGTCAGCTGATTCCCTTCAGGAATGAGGGCTGACAATCCTTTCCCAAGTGCCTTTCGTTTAGCCATATCTGCCGGTCCTTCCTCTGACAATCAATTCTTTTGCCAGTGCGAGATAACTTTGAGCACCCTTCGACTTTACATCATAAAGGAGGATGGGCATCCCGTGACTGGGAGCCTCGCTTAAGCGAATATTTCGTGGAATGATGGTATTGAATACGGCCTTTTTAAAATGCGCCCTCACTTCATCTTCCACCTGAAGGGCGAGATTATTTCGAGCATCATACATGGTTAAGAGGATTCCCGCTATTTTTAAAGATGGGTTAAGCCCCCTTTTAATGGTCATGACCGTTTTCAGCAACTGACTCAATCCCTCCAGGGCATAGTATTCGCACTGAAGTGGAACCAGCACTGAATCGGCGGCCGTTAAGGCATTTATGGTCAAAAACCCCAGGGATGGCGGACAATCTAAAATAATATAATCAAACCGTTCTTTCAAAGGCAAGATTTGTTGCCGAAGCCGATATTCCCGATTATCCATTGAGGCCATCTCGACTTCTGCACCGATTAGGTTTGCGTTGGCACCTATGAGGGACAATCCTGATAAATTTGTTTCTGTGATGACCTCTTTGGCCTGATCCGAACCGAGGATGAACTCATAAAGACCATGCCTTAAATTAACTTTTTCTATGCCAAGCCCTGTTGTGGCATTTCCTTGGGGATCACAGTCTATGAGAAGGCATTTTTTGTCAGCCGCCGCCAGTGAAGCACACAAGTTAATGGCCGTGGTGGTCTTGCCCACGCCTCCCTTCTGATTAGAAATAGTGATAATGTCACCCATAAACCAAGCACTCTGTCCCACAGTCCAAAAGCTTCATGACTGAAATTAGCTGTGAGCCTTTTAATTTTTGAGAGTTAGGACATTAGAAGATTTAGAAATATTCAACCTACCTTAAAAGATTCTGTATTGACCCATATTGCAGGTTCCTTGGCTGATAGCACAATCCCTTTCATTTTAAAAGAGAAATAATGTTTCACGTGAAACATTATTTCTCTCGGCCACAAAATGACCAGCGCTTCAAGACCACCGCAAGGGGAGATTATGATAACGAAGTTATCAAATTTGATAACATTACTGCTCGCTGACCTGAACAGGGTCAGAAAGGGGAAACGCGAGATATTAGCATATAAATGACTGAAATTATTATGGTTTTGCTAATAAAGGCCAATGAAAAGATGGCGAATGATTGCCAAATTCCAAGACAGATAACAAAAAAGTTCGAACTCTCGAAAGGGTGGGCTTTCTGACCTCAGTTATTAGGCCCCGGTTTACTTTTCACTGTTCACTTTTCACTGTTCACCATTCACCGTTTACCGTTCACTGATAACTTGTCCTGAGCGGCCGGTTGTAAGGGCTAATTTTCACAACCGGCATCGAAGGCCGGTTGTAAGGGCTAATTTTCACAACCGGCATCGAAGGACTGTTCATAACTCTTTTTTCCGTGTTTTATTTATTTCGTCCGCCGCAACAAAGCTATCTATCCGTTCCCCAAAGCATATTTTCAGGGGAAAACGGGACACTGTTGGGCAGGAAAAGGGGACATGATTTCAGCAGGTTCCGCCTTATTCCTATTTGGCCGGGCACCAATGGAGATTTTTTTTCGATTCTTCTCCCATTTGGTTGCAAGAAATGCTACTATGGCGACCTTGATGTACCCAGGACCCCCAGATAGCCGCCTTTGCATTTCTGATTTAACACCCTTAATAGGCCCTATTCAGATTGCGCGGGCCTTGAACCCCTTTAAGTAGCGTTTAACTTGAAACCTTGAGCCCTCACCCTTCATGATTTCCCCTTTTTTAGGAGATGACCCCATCTTTCCAAGACTTTACCCGGAAAGGGGTTGCTTTAATTTCTTCATATTTAAATAATTTATTCAAATTTCCGGAAAAATCGACAAAATAAATTTAAAATAATTTTGTTTCAGGGTAAACCATTTTGGTTCATTGATTCTTATAAAAGATCAGGAGCCTGATTAGACAAGCGTCTTCGCGGTTATGCAAGAACCTTACCCGATAGAAACAAGGGCCTAAGGCTCTAAGAGGTACAAAAAAAATCAAGTAAAAAAAAATGGAAATCGACAAAAATGAGCAGAAATCGAAGAAAAAGGGAGATTATTAATTGTTGATATACTTATACACGCCGATGAAAATCGTTGGAAGCCTTTGAATTCAAAGATTATTTTTTTAATTTAATTTATCGTCTTTTTACCGAATGTTATGGACTTTTCACAAATTAGAATCGTCAATTCAGAAGGTTATCTCTTGTCAATAAATTGATCCCGGGTAAATTCTTCCCGCGATTCATTCCCTTTGACATTGTTCATGCTCCTCGTGTAGAAGGCACACTGATAGTGATGAGGAATATCAATTGAACAGGCGGCAGATCCATATTTTGGGGGTGGCATGACGACAATTTGGGAAGAAGTGAAAGACAAGATCAAAGGTTCGCTACCGAATAAGACATTCTCAATGTGGATCAGTCCCCTTACCTACCTGGAGCGAAATGATGACACCCTTGTTCTCGCTTGCCCCAACAAATTTTCCCGCAACTGGATCTCAGAGAATTATAGGGCGGTCATAGAAGAAGAGCTAGATAAAATTGGAGACGGCCTCTCCAAACTCTCTCTAAAGGTAAAGCCCCTAGAAAAGAAAAAACTGGCTCCCGATATCTTTGAGGATACTAAGCAATTAACCCTTCCTAATATGCCAAGATCCCGTGGATTCAACAGACAGTGGCTCAATCATGACTTCACATTCGACCGGTTTGTTGTGGGAAAGTGTAATGAATTTGCATATTCAGCCTCACACGCCCTCGCCTCCGGCGAAAAATGGCCATATCATCATCTATATATGCTGGCAAAAACGGGCTTGGGGAAAAGTCATCTCTCCCAGGCGATTGGCCATGCGATATTGGATAATAATCCCAAACTCAGGGTCCTTTATATCACCGCGGAAGATTTCGTGAATCAAATGATCACGGCCCTAAAAACGAATCGCATTGAAGATTTTAAAAATAAGTTTCGTCGATCTTGCGATGTCCTCCTCCTCGAAGAGGTTCATTTTTTAAGCGGGAAGGAAAAAACACAGCTTGAGCTTGAATACACCTTGGATGCCCTGATAAACGACCACAAGAAAATCATATTCACCAGCTCGCTCCTACCCAAAGACATTCCCAACTTGAAAAAAGGTCTTTTATCTCGTTTCACCTCGGGATTAATAACGAACCTCAACAGCCCGGACTACGAAACACGCGTCAAAATCCTTCAAAAAAAGGCCTCTGAACAAAAGCTTTCCCTACCGGATGAAATCATTGATATCCTTGCCCGACATCTCACGAGGGATGTTCGTCAGATGGAGAGCGCCCTCCGATGCCTTAAAGCCCAATCGGAATTGCTCAACGCCAAGATCGATCTGGATTTGGCCGGCGAGGTCCTCAGGTCTCACATTTCTGATCAAAGTGTCATCACAATGGAAGACATTCTGACCCTTGTCTGCAAATATTTTAAAGTTGACCCCCTATTGATGGGTTCAAAATCGAGGAAGAAAATCCATTCCTATCCTCGAAACATTTACATTTATCTTTGCAGACAACACACAAATATGACCGTCCAAGACATCGGAAAGACCATCAATCGGAACCATTCCACTGTGCTTTATGCAGCAGAGGTCATCGAACATAAAATGAAAACAGATGGGAAGGTAAGGAATCAGATAGGTTTTCTCAATCGGAAATTGAAAGAAATGAAAGATGATTCATGACGAACCATTTCCGTTTAAACAGGTAAGCCTATGGTTTCTCCTTTTATTTTGCGGCTTAATCGCCGCCTTTCTTCTATTCATAGCTCTTATATCCGTTTGGGTGAGCCTGACCCATTTACATCAGGATGGCTTCTGGATGCCTCTCCTGGTGGGAATCATTGGCATCGGTGCCACCTTCTGGTTGTTTATTATCTTTGCAAGATTCATTCTCGGAAAAATGAAAGAAAAAGATATCATTAACAACCTTTAATCGATTTAGAATCAGCCCTTGTTCTCCTTGTAAAAATTCACCAAAAACACTTCCTCATTTGGGGAAAGATTGAATTTTAACCCGGCCTCCTGAATAAGAAGGGAAATGGACTTCTTTTCATCATCCAATCGATTGTCGGAAATCCATTTCAATGCCCGTCTGATATTTTCTCCCTTTGGTACGATCGTCGCCATGAAAAACCACCCCCTCTGGAAACTTTCTCAAAAGGTATAACACCTTTGATGATAATTGCCAGTCTCTTCTTTACACGTTAAGAAAACCTTTTTGTAAAAAATTTGAGACTGTGTAGAGGGGTGATCAAGGGTGACCCATTCGGTAATTATATAGAAGAGGTCTTGGCGAAATAGACCATCCAGTGAAAGGGGGGCTTATGGGAAAAGCGCTTAAACCAACGGAGGATCGAAAAAAGGTCTTGTTTATCTGTACCCACAACTCTGCCCGTTCACACATGGCGGAAGGCCTTTTGAGAAAACTGCATGGGAATCGGTTTGAGGTTTGTAGTGCCGGAACCGACCCCACCGAAGTAAACCCTATGGCCCTCAAGGTGATGGTTGAAGGTGGCATCGACATTTCAGCCCATCAGGCCAAGGGTGTGGAAGATTTTCTGGATCAAGAATGGGACTATGTGGTCACGGTTTGTGATCGTGCTAATGAGACTTGTCCTTTCTTTCCCGGAGGAAAAGAAAAAATACATCGGGGTTTTGAGGACCCTGCCGCTGTGAATGGGAGTGACGAAGTAAAAATGGTTGCGTTCCGGCGGGTGAGGGATGAGATCAAAAAGTGGATTGAAGAGACGTTTTAAACCTCATACTCCGTCCTTCGCACGGCGTTTCATTATTAAGTAGTGCCAAAGTGAAACGTCATTGTAATGCTAAATCCGAAATTCGAAACAAATTCTAATACCAAATGACAAAATGACCAAAACAAACACTCTGTGCATAAGATGTTTTTGTCATTAGGACATTCATATTTCGGTCATTATTTCGGCCTGCCCTGGCGCGACTGCTGGTATATGACAGTTGTGATCATAAAGCTGCTTGAGTACATCGGTTGAAATTAGCCACTTGTAATCCAGGTCTGGGCCAGGGATTTCGTGCTTCGTAGTTCGATATTGTGACCGAATTTATGGGTTTTTCGGTCAACCGTGCTCCAGTTCAACCTTCAGTTCCCGGCCCATGAGATCCTTGACCGCTTCATTGGGATTTTTCCCCTCATAAAGGATCTGATAGACCTGGTTGGCAATCGGCATGTCCACCTCTATTTTCTTTGCCAGTTCGTATGCGGAACGGGCCGTTTTGATGCCCTCCGCAACCATGGTCATGCCTTCTGTTATCTCCTGGATGTTCATCCCCTTTCCAATTTTTAGTCCAACTGTCCTATTCCTGCTCAGGTCTCCGGTACAAGTCAGGACAAGATCCCCCATCCCTGCAAGGCCCGCAAAAGTCATGGGGTTGGCGCCCATGGCGACACCCAATCGGGTGATCTCTGCCAACCCTCGCGTTATGAGTGCGGCCCTTGCGTTGTGCCCGAAATTGAGACCGTCCGCAGCCCCTGCTGCAATGGCGATGATGTTTTTGATGGCTCCGCAGAGCTGGACTCCAATAAGGTCTTGAGAGGTATAAACCCTAAAAAAATCGGTGGAAAATATCTTCTGGAAACGTTCAGCTTGACTGATTTCTCGGCTCGCGATGGTCACCGCCGTGGGATATTTTAGGTAGACCTCTTTGGCAAAGCTGGGACCCGCGAGACAGGAGAAGTGAGCCGCGACCTCTTTGGACAAAACACTCTCAGCAACCTGAGACATCATATACTGGGTGTCGTTTTCTATGCCTTTCGTCGCTGCCATGAGTACTGTTTCGGGTTTCAGAAAGGGTTTCATCCGGTTCAGGACATCCCGGAAGACATGGGATGGCACCACCAACAAACCAAGATCTTTTTCCGACAGGGCCTCTTCGAAAGAGAGGACCGGGTTTAATTGTTTGACCAGTTTCATGCCGGGCAAAAAGAGTCCATTGATACGCTCCTTTTTTATCTGATGATAGACCTCTTCTTCTCTGACCCACAAATCTACTTTGTAGCCCTTTTCGGCAAGCATATTGGCCAGTGTGGTTCCCCAACTTCCCGCACCGATGACGCCTATCTTGGTGATTTCCTTTTCAGTCATGGATTATGCCCTCTCCAGTGCAGAGTCTAAAAAATTCTATGAACGATTTTGGCAGATTAACATGTCTCAAATCACATGAATGATATCAAATATCGAATTTACCCCTCTCTTATAGCTATATGAAACGTATGGATTTATGAAATATTTCTTATTGCCATTCTGAGGCGCAGAATTTTTTAAACGGGGTGCTCGTCCTCCATCACTTTCGCAACACCGACCACCTTTTCGCCTTTTGCCAATTCGATCAGTTTTACCCCTTGAGTATTCCGCCCTATAACCGAGATATCCCCGACCCTCAAGCGGATAATCTTTCCATGTTCCGTGATTATCATCAACTGATCCTGATTTGTCACCTGGTAGGAATAGACGACCGGACCATTTCTCTCCGACGTCTTTATGGTCAAAATCCCCTTGCCCGCTCTTGACTGACTTCTGTACTCTTCTGTTTTGGTCCGTTTTCCATAACCATTTTCTGTAACCGTCAGGATGGTGGCCCCTTCATCCAGGACTGCCATCCCCACCACCGCATCTCCTGACCCCATTTTGATCCCAATATTTCCGGCCGCAACCCGTCCCATACTCCGTATCTCCTGCTCGTGAAAACGAATCGATTTTCCGGAACTCGTACTCAGGAAAATATCCTGCTCTCCGCTCGTGACCCGAACGGCGATGAGTTCATCATCGTCCTTGATATTAATGGCAATAATGCCACCGGTTCTCGGTTTGCTGTATGAGAGCAGTGGCGTCTTTTTGACCAAACCGTCCTTTGTGGCCATGATCACAAATTTTCCTTCCTCGAAATCCCTGACTGATAGGGTAGTGGCTACCCTTTCACCCTTTTGCAGCTCAAGAAGATTGACGATCGCTTTTCCTCGGGAGATTCGACCCGCTTCCGGAACCTCATGGACTTTTTTCCAATAAACCCTCCCCTTGTTGGTAAAAAAGAGTAGATAATCATGGGAAGAGGCGACAAACAGGTGTTCAACAAAATCTTCTTCTTTGGGACGAACACCGGTCATCCCTTTGCCACCGCGACGTTGAGCCCTGTAAAGGCTTATGGGATTTCTCTTGATATAACCCTCGTGGCTGATCGTAACCACCATATCTTCTTCGGCGATCAGATCCTCCATATTGAACTCCCCCGTCTCTTCAAGGATCTCCGTCCTGCGCTCATCCCCATGCCGATCTAAGATTTCTTCTATTTCTTCCTTAATAATCTGGCTGACCATAGCGGGGTTTTCAAGGATCTTTTTGAAATGGGAAATATTTTTTTGTAACTCCTCATACTCCGTATTGATCTTTTCCCTCTCCAGGCCGGTCAGTCGCTGAAGTCGCATATCCAAAATGGCCTGAGACTGAACCTCGGTGAGTTCAAAGTCTTCCATGAGCCGCATTTTTGCCTCTTTGGGATCGGAGGAGGACCGGATTACTTCGATCACTTCATCCAGAAAATCAAGCGCTTTTTTTAGCCCTTCAAGAATATGCGCCCGTTCTTCCGCTTTTTTCAGATCATGGATGGTTCTTTTAATGATGATTTCGCGGCGATGATTAATGAAGTGTTCTAGGATCTCCTTCAGGTTCAAGACCTGCGGCCTTCCCTTGACGATGGCCAACAGAATGATACCGAAAGAGACTTCCATCTGGGTGAACTTGTACAAACGGTTGAGGATCACCAGAGCCATGCCATCCCGCTTCACATCGATCACGATCCTCATGCCGTCTCTGTCTGATTCATCCCTGATGTCGGAGACGCCCTCTATCTTCTTTTCCTTGACCAAATCCGCTATTTTTTCTAGGAGTCTCGTTTTATTCACCTGGTAGGGAATTTCAGAAACCACGACTCTTTCTCTGTTTTTTCCGACCTTTTCCACAAAGCCCCTCGCCCTGATTTTAATGATTCCTCTGCCGGTTCTATAGGCCTCTGAAATGCCTTTTCTGCCGAGGATAAAGCCTGCGGTCGGAAAGTCGGGACCCGTGATGATGCTCATGAGCCCTTCGATCTTCTCTTCAGGATGCTCAATCAGGCGGATAACGGCCTGGCAGACCTCCGTTAGATTGTGCGGGGGGATGTTGGTGGCCATGCCGACGGCGATCCCCGAGGAGCCGTTGAGTAACAGGTTGGGGATGGTGGTGGGAAGAATGACAGGCTCTTCAAGGGATCCGTCATAGTTGGGGGAAAAATCCACCGTATCCTTATCGATATCCGTCAGAAATTCCTGTGTCAAGCGGGTCATTCTCACTTCTGTGTACCGCATGGCAGCCGGCGGATCCCCATCGACGGATCCGAAGTTACCCTGACCGTCTATCAAGGGATATCGCAGGGAGAAATCTTGGGCCATTCTCACGATCGTATCATAGACGGCCGCATCACCATGCGGGTGGTACTTTCCAATGACATCCCCGACCACCCTGGCCGACTTTTTGTAGGACCGATTGTAGTAGTTCCTCAGATCATGCATCCCGAAAAGCACTCGTCGATGAACAGGCTTGAGGCCATCACGGATATCCGGTAAGGCCCTTCCTACGATGACGCTCATGGAATATTCCAGATAAGATTTTTTCATCTCATCTTCTATATTCACCTGGGCAACATTTATTTCCGTACTCATAATTAGCTCTCCAAACTTTTTCCCTAATTGAGCGTAAACATAATCGAGAAGGACTATTATAAAAACAAATCAAACACTTTTCATAGTTTTTTATACCTGATTAATGTCAAACGTAATGATGAGTTATAAAAGCTCCAATTTTTTTCTCAATTTTAGTTTACGTGAAAAAGCCAGTAGGCTTTTTCTTTAGGAGAATCACGACCAATGGTCGGGATTCTCCACCTTTGAGGAAAGCGGCTGTTCGGCTGAAATGGACTTTCAGCAGAACAGCAGGATACACCCTATCTCCGGCGCTTGTTCACAAGCGCATGCCAAAGCTCGCAGTAGGCGGCTGCTGCGAAGCAGCAGCATACGGCATTCGCCCTTGGACGCCTTGGATCTGGGGTATCCTCAACTTTCGCTCAATCAGGGATTACTATTCTGATTACACCGATTGAGGCATTTAAAATCTTCGCCTCCAATGACCTTGACAAAATGGAACATTTTGCATGGCCCACGGAGGTGATGTCATGTACGATCATCTTTCATTTCGCCGGGACTATGGGAAAGGTGACCGCGAGGTCATGGGGAGGTATTAGACTGCAGCTTATGAACGATCGGAGGTCTTAGATATCAAGCTCGGTAACCTCCAGGGCATTGGCCTGAATAAATTCTCTCCGGGGTTCTACCTTATCTCCCATCAGGATGGTGAAAATGTCGTCCGCTTCTACCACGTCCTCAATTTGTACATTCAAAAGGGTCCTTTTTTCGGGATCCATGGTTGTCATCCAAAGCTGGCCTGGGTTCATCTCACCAAGCCCTTTATATCTCTGGATTGTCAGCCCCTTTTTACCCTTTTCAATCAGCTCCTCGAGCAGTTTCTGAGGATTCTCGCGCTTCATGGTCTCACCATCTCCTGCCAATTTAAAGGCCGCATTGTTCAACCGGTCAAATTCTTTCGCATGCCCCAACAACTGTCTCAATTCGGGAGAGGACAAAAACTCCCAATCCACCATAAACTGCTGTCCCCCATTTTGGGTTTCCGTCACCTGAAATTCATAATGGCCATTGACTTCGTTTACCTGGGTGCTGCTCAATTGAAAGCCATTATTTTCCAGCTTTTTAATAAAGGTCTCCATAAATGCTTTTCTTTTAAAAGCATTATTATCGGTCGCACCGGATGAGGCCAATAACTCGATAAACCTTTGGCTGTACCCCCTTCTTGAAAGCCGGTTCAGGCTTTCATAAAATTTTATCAACCCATGGAGAAACGTCATAAGTTTTTTTCCGGAAACTTCTTCCCCCTTCTCCAGCATGAGTTTCTCTCTCTTGGAAATCCGATTTAAGACAAAATCATTGAAACCCTCTTCATCCTTGATAAAGAGCTCTTTTTTTCCATCCACAACCCGATAAAGAGGGGGTTGGGCCACATACAGGTGACCCTTTTCGATGATGTCCGGCATCTGCCTATAGAAAAAGGTCAAAAGGAGCGTTCGGATATGGGACCCATCCACATCCGCATCCGTCATGATGATCACTTTATGGTACCGAAGGCGTTCGATATTGTACTCCTCTTCACCGATGCCTGTTCCCAGTGCGGAAATCATGGTCCTAATTTCTTCACTCGATATCATCTTGTCAAACCGAGCTTTTTCCACATTGAGGATTTTTCCCTTTAATGGCAATATGGCCTGAAACCTTCGGTCTCTCCCCTGTTTTGCCGAGCCTCCTGCGGAATCTCCCTCCACAAAAAATATCTCACTCTCGGTAGGATCCCTCTCCTGACAGTCAGCAAGCTTTCCCGGTAAAGAGTGGTCTGATAAGACGCCCTTTCGACGGGCCAAATCCCTCGCTTTTCTAGCAGCCTCTCTTGCTCTGGCCGCATCGATCACTTTGGAAAGGACTGATTTGATGATCCTGGGATTCTCCTCAAAAAAGCTGCTAAGTCCCTCGTTCACGATGTTCTCAACCAACCCCTTGACTTCACTGTTTCCCAGTTTGGTTTTGGTCTGGCCTTCGAATTGAGGGTCAGGCAATTTGACACTTATGACGGCCGTCAGACCTTCCCTCACATCATCTCCGCTCAACTTCTCTTTAAAGTTTTTGGAGAGGGGTGAATTCTGGAGATATTGATTGATACTTCTCGTCAGGGCTGACTTGAATCCGATGAGATGACTTCCCCCTTCACGGGTGTTTATGTTGTTCGCAAAGGTAAAGATATGTTCTTTGTAGGAGTTGTTCCATTGCAAGGCGATGTCCATGAGGACATGGTTTCTTTCTCCTGTCATAAAAATAGGTTTTTTGTGTAGAACTTCTCGATTCTTATTGAGATATTCCACGAAGGACTTTATGCCCCCCTCATAGACAAACTCTTTCTTCTTACCGGAGCGCTCATCGGCAATCTTTATTTTTACCCCTTTTGTCAAAAAGGCAAGCTCCCTCATCCTTTTGACAAGGGTGTCAAAATCAAAATGTAGATCTTCAAATATCTCGGGATCGGGCTTAAAATGGATCTTGGTCCCACCCCTTTTGGTCTTCCCTTTTTTCTCTAAGTCGGTCTTTTTCACACCCCTTTCAAAACGCTGAAAATAGATTTCTCCATCCAGAAACACCTCAACTTCAAGGAATTCTGAGAGGGCATTCACCACAGACACGCCCACACCATGCAGACCGCCCGATACTTTGTAACTCTTGTTATCAAATTTACCGCCTGAATGAAGTTTGGTCATGACAACTTCCAATGCGGGTATTTTTTCAGTTTTATGCATACCCACAGGGATTCCTCGACCGTCATCTACA
>JAQYVK010000449.1 GCA_030145585.1 Desulfatiglandales bacterium
AGGACTTGAGGCGAGGGCTCAACACCGATATCGGGCGAAAAGACTTTTTTGAGATAGCTTATAGTACCCCGTCTCATAAATTCTGCCTCTATTAATGGCAAGATGGAGTGTCGCATTATTTGATACATTTAACCCACTTTGTAGTAACGGGAAATTCGAAATCCCTGGCCCAGACCTGAATTAATTCGATTCGATGAATAACTATAATTCGTATCCATTGAAATAACAAATAGCTGGGCCCAATAAAGTCGCGCCATGGCGGGCCGAATATCGAAACTCGAAATTCACCCGCCTAGGCGGGCAAGAATTCGAATGACCAAAATACAAATGACCGAAACTTAATCTATGGGCTCAAGAGCACTTGTTTTGAATTTTCAACATTCGGATTTTGATATTGTTTCGGATTTCGGATTTCGTTATTCGGATTTTCACAATGCTTGTTTCATTTCATGTTTCATTAACATCTCAAATTGCCAAAATCGGGTAAAGAACTTTTGAGACACTGCACTAGAAGAGGTCCTGAAGCACGATGGTCTGCTCTCTCCCAGGTCCTATGGAAATAATAGAGAAGGGGACTTCTGTCAGTTCTTCGATTCTATTGAGGTACTCCCTTGCCCTTTTTGGCAAGTCATTCAATTTTCGGGCTTGCGAGATATCTTCCTCCCAACCGGGCATTTCTTCGTAAATGGGAGAGCATTGAGCGAGACTTTTCAAACTGGAAGGTCGGGAATCCACTCTTTTACCCTGTAATTCATATCCAACACAGATCTTTAAAGTATTAAGGCCTGTGAGGACGTCCAGCTTGGTGACGCTCATGCTGCTAAGGCCATTCAAACGGACTGAATCCCGTAGGATCACGAGATCAAGCCATCCGCAGCGGCGACGGCGGCCTGTCGTAGCGCCAAATTCAGCCCCTCTCTCCTGAATGTAATCCCCGGTGTCATCCAGGAGCTCTGTGATAAAAGGACCGGCGCCGACCCGGGTCGTGTAGGCCTTCACAATGCCGATGATGTGATGGAGTTTGTCAGGGCCGACTCCCGCCCCTGCGCACACCGCCCCGGACAAGGGATTGGACGAGGTAACAAAGGGGTATGTGCCATGGTCGATGTCCAGGTGAGTTCCCTGAGCACCTTCAAAGAGAATATTCTCCCCCGATCGGATAGCCTGATCGATTTCCAGGGAAACATCCGTAATATATGTTCTGAGAATCTCACCCATGGAGAGATAATTATCGTAGATAGGCTGAAACTCCAATGGGTTCGCATCCAGGAACTTTGTGAGATAAAAATTCTTTTCCTTGAGATTTGTCTTGATCTTTTCTTCCAAGGTTTCCGGTTCAGACAGATCAATAGCACGAATACCCGTTCTGCTGGCCTTATCCTCGTAACAAGGACCGATTCCACGACCCGTGGTACCGATTTTGTCCTTACCCTTTGCCACCTCCCTGGCCAGGTCTACGGCATTATGATAAGGCATGATGAGATGTGCTCTTTCACTCAAGGCAAGATTCTCAGGACTCACGGAGATGCCTTTTTCCCTCAACGTATTGATTTCTTCCAAAAGGACCGTTGGGTCGACCACCACCCCATTGCCGATCAGACACTTTTTCCCATCGTGAAGAATGCCGGAAGGAATGAGGTGACAGATGGTCTCCTCCCCATCCACGACAAGGGTGTGGCCCGCATTATTGCCACCCTGAAATCTGACCACCAGATCAGCGCTGGATGATAGAAGGTCAACGACCTTTCCTTTCCCTTCATCTCCCCACTGGGTTCCGACGATAACGACATTAGACATAATTAATCTCCATTTTTATTTAACATGAAAAACCTGGCCCTGGGGCCAGGTCTGAAATTGCTGAGTTACTGCAAAATTTGCCTTTTTTAAAAAAATTAATCCATTAAAAAAGGGCAATGTTCCTTCAAGTGTTCCATCGTCTTTTGAAAAACCACACCACTCCCAGGAAAATGAGGGAGCCGATAAAGGCGGAAAGGAGGTCCTCTAAACTGACCGATATCTTACCGAGTTTGAGATTGATATGGAGCGCTTTAAAGATAAATCCACCAATGAGCGCCCCTACCAGGCCGATGCCCAGGTTGGTGAAAAGACCAAATCCCTCCTTCGTTCGTCTGACCACCACCCCGGCTATGGAGCCCGCCAGCGCACCCACAATAAGCCAGACAATAATTTGGCTATAATTTATTGAGATGTTCATTTCACCTCCTGTTTTCAAAGGGGGAAAGTGTGCTATCTCAAACTCAGCCCCATTAAGGACTTGATGTTCCCAGAAAAGATCAACTCTGAGATAAGCCAATCTGGTTAAACCTGTCAAGGTTTTTTCGACCTCGACCTTAGGGCGATGGCTTCACGACAGATCCGTGTTTAATACATTCAATAGGGGGATTTCGCAAGTTCAACCTGCATCCTAGGTAAACTTGGCGTTTGAAATATACAGGGTTTATTTTTGACCGGTCGTATGGTGCTTGAGTAGCCTTTGTCCCTTTGACAGTCCAGCCATCATTCCTTCTTACGCCAGGGTTCGGAACGAAGGGGTTCGAAGAAGGGAGAGGAGATGCCCCCTTCCTCAAACTTTTTTCGGGCCTGTTGGGCTAATTTATCCATTTGTCTTTGTGATTCAGGGGTTGTGTGGAATGGTTTCAGTTTGACTGTGCCACATATCATGTCTACCGCGTCATCTATTGTAATTTTTTCAATATTGATGACAAGGTCGTATAGTCTACAATCCCACGTGTCGATTCCATAAAGCTTTTGGCTCCATTTTCTTCTTTCTTTGTCTACTCGCTTCACCATAGTCAAGGCCTCTGTCCTCGATAACTCCTCGCGGGCCATCATGCACTCTATCCTCTTATCCATATCAGCAATGATGCGTACTTTAAGCACATGGGGGATATCTTGGACAAAAAAATGACCGGCGAAGCCATGGTAAACCGTGTCGTCCTTCTTGAGATGCTCAAATATTGCCGCTTTAATAAAGGCAATATATTTCTCTCGTCCAAAGGTATACCGATCCAACACGGAAGGAGAATCACGAATAGCACGGATGAGCTTGATCTCCGAGACATTGAACTCATCTGAGACCTCGATGAGAAGATCTCGAGAAATACACCGATATCCAAGTTTTTGAGCGACTTTTTCGGCCACTTCGCTGCCGTGGCTGTATGAGCCCCGTGAAATGGTAATGATAGACATCGTTATCCTCCTTGATAAGGGTGGGCTTCAGAGATTAAGACATTGTCTGAGGTTTCAAAAAATCAGTCCTTCTACCCTGTATTAAGACACTTGAACAAAGAACAGCGGGAGGGACATTGTATATGAATTGAGAGGTTGAACCGGAATGGGCACACACAACGGGAACGATGTTTTGTCAAGGACAGGATAATCAAGGACACTATTTAATATTTTGCCTGGAACCACGGTCATTTGTCAATCTGTTTTCAGTTATAACGAGAAACCTCAGGGATTATTCATACCCTTGGCATATCTGTTGCAGCTCTTGTATGTGCTGGTCTCAATAGTTCGGGAATAGAGATTGTGTCTTAAGTGAGAGATTAAGAATTGGCACTGTATTGATGTAAGTAATTGAAAGTATAATTGAAAATATAATGAAAAACGAAAAAATCCTCAGCAAGTTAAAAGGAAAGATCAGCAAATTGCCCATGATTAGCGGGGATGTCTTTGAAATCATCTCTCTATTGAACCGCCCTGAAAGCAATTTCAATAAAATTGTTGAAAAGATCTCTCCCAGTTTGGCCACCAGGTTCCTCTCCATGGCCAATTCGGCTTATTATGGCCGGGAAGTCAGTTCCGTACATTATGCCGTAAAGCTGCTCGGATACCGCAGGATGAAAGATATGCTCATATCATCAATCCTGGTGAATCATTTCACGGATCACCTTAAGAATTTTGATTTTGATAAATTTCAAACACAAGCCCAATTCTGCGCTGCGGTATCCAACGTGTTAGGAGAAATCCTGGCCTATGAGAAACCGGATGATCTTTTTACGGTCGCGACCCTTCAAAACATCGGCAAGCTGGTTATTGCAGTCTATTTTAAAGAGGAGCATAAAAAAATCATTCATCTAAAAAAAACGGAAGGCCAGTCAACAGCTCAAGCGGAGCAAAAGGTCATGGGAATTAACCACGCCGAAATCGGCGCCATGGTTTTGGAGCGCTTTACTATCCCAAAGGACATCTGTGAGGCGGTCAGATTTCACGATTTGGAGAGTGGGGAGATTCCTGCAAATTCGGATAGGCGCTTGAAATTGATAGCTCGGGAGGCGACCCGGATCGTGGACCATTTTGCTTTGCCGGAGGAAATGTTACCATCAGAAATCCCAGGGCTTCTCAGGAAGACGATCTCGGAAGGAAAAGTAAATTGTAGTGAAAGTGTAAGGACCGAGATGCGCTCTAAGGGATATGACGTCCTCTTCCCCACCCTCCTGGAAAAAGCATCCTCTCTGGTTTTTCAAGCCCTTAAAGAGTATATCCCGGAAAGACTTCCCCAGATGGTAAATGCGCAACAGCCCTATCAAAAGTAAACACCCATAACCCAACAGTTATTCCTCCCATTTAAGAGATATAGCTAATGTCATATATATGTTCCGATTGGTAGGAATGTGCGGCAGTATAAAATCCCCCCTTGCCCCCCTTTTTGAAAAGGGGGGGAACACTTACGCTCCGGCATTGCTCGTTGCGACCTTAGGTGTTCTAATATGGCTTCAGACCTTCATAAGTTCCCCCTTTGACAAAGGGGGACAGGGGGATTTAATAAAAAGGCCAACCGGAACATATTTCTGACAACTACTATAAATGATACGAACCCGTCATAGGCTGAAAAAGGGTTGTGTTGACTCTGACATGGATAGGAGTTTGAGCGCTATGTAGGCATCAGGTCATTCGAGACGCGCGAGCCTGGCCAGTTGTTTGCGCTGAATAGCCATGGTGATTCGACCAAGACCTTTTTTAAGACTGGTACCGGCTTTGGGGTCATCGATGTAATGTACCCCGTAACGAATCCGGCCCTTGCGTTTAACAACGGCCATGATGCTGACCGCGCCTTTGAAAGTTTCCCCTTCGAAGGTCAATGTTACCTCGACTCGGCTGTCGATCGCATGTTCCTTGGTGCCATACACGGCAAAACCCGTCGCACTGATATCCACCACGTCACAGTTTTCTTCAGCCCCGAACGTCGCCTTCAAGTCAGCACCCACCGAGGAAATACGAAGGGCCTGACGATTTTCTGCAGAGAAAGGTTCACCGATGGTTTCTAATTCAACCAGGGTATTGGACTCAGTCACCGACCCGATCCGAGCAGCTTGTCGCATGAACTGCCGATCCAATTTGAAATAGATAAATAGACCCATCTCATCTTTAAGATCCAGGCCTTCTTCTTCAAGCTCTGCGGTATAAAGGTTTTCCTTCGCCGTTATTATCTTCGCACGGTGGAGGACTCGTTCTTCCGAGACATCAGGAATATTAAAAAAGATAACGCTTTCCGTCTTCAACATAACCGAATATCACTCCGATGTGGATAAATAGTAGTGATTGACATCATAAGGGCGGGAGTTCGATTGGGCCGGAGATACGAGTCAATCGCCTCGTGACACCCTAGCCAGTTGTTGGCGTTGAATAGCCATGGTGATTTTGCCTAAGCCATTATTAAGGCTGTTGCCGGATGTCGCTTCATCGATACAATGTACACCATAACGAAACTCGTTTTTGCGTTGAATAGCGGCCATGATTTGGACCATGCCTTGAAATTCTTCACCTTCGAAATGGAGTATGACGTCGAGTTGGCTGCCGATCTCGTGGTTCTTGGTGGCATACACGGCCAAACCTGTTGGGCTGATGTCCACCACTTGACATTTTTGTTCAGCCCCAAATGTCGCTGTCAAATCAGCACCTACCGTTGAAATGCGAAGGGTCTGACGATTTTCCGCAGAGTCTGGATCGCCGATGGTTTCGAATTCAACCAGGGTCCGCGGTTCGGTCCCGATCACCGAGCCGATCCGAGCAGCTTGCCGCATGAACTGCCGGTCCATATCGAAATAGATAAAAAAATCCAACCCATCTTCAAGGGTCAGGTCCTCTTCTTCCAGTTCTGCGGTATAAAGATTTTCCTTAACGGTCAATATTTTGGCGCGGTGGAGGGCTATTTCTTTTGATTCATCAGGGATCTTAAAAAAGATATTGCTTTCCGTCTTCAACATGGCCGAACCTCCCTCCGATCTCTAAAAGATTTCGACAGTTTCATTCGTTGCCTATTGGAAGCTGCTAAGAAGACAATATTTTAAACTAATTATATGGGAAATTTAA
>JAQYVK010000450.1 GCA_030145585.1 Desulfatiglandales bacterium
TTGCAGGGGACGACTTGCCGCGTCATGAGGAATACAACCGACTTTCTGTTTCCCATGGTGGCAGGCTTGGCGAACGAGAAGGGCATTCCTAGGGGATGGCCGGGTGGTGGGGGACTTCACTGTGGCAATGGCGCCCACGAAAATACCGGCATGGTTTATGCGTCATGGTCTCATGTGCCGGACTTTCCATATTGCAATTATGCTATTTACTTTGGAGCCAGCAAAGGACACGGCTCCGGACACTCTGCCATGATCACTGCAAGACAGGCCGCAGAAGCCAGGAGCCGGGGGATGAAACTGGTTGTGTTCGACCCCATATGCAATTTTGCGGGTGGTAAGGCAACCGAATGGATTCCCATTATCCCGGGAACAGATGCAGCAGTCGTGCTGGCCATGTCAAATGTGATCATCAATGAATTGGGCATATATGATGCGCCCTATCTCGCATACAAAACCAATGCCCCTTATCTCATAGGCCCGGATGGGCGGTATGTGAGAGAGAAGGGCCGGAGAGAGAGCTCATTGATGATACCGGGGCTCTTTGGTATGGGACCACCCTCACTAGGTGTGGGAGACACGGATGACAACAAACCTCTCGTGTGGGATGCGACGGAAAACAGAGCCAAGGTCTATGACGACCCGAGTATCAAGGAATATGCCTTGTTTGGAGAGTATGAAGTCAACGGGGTCAAGTGTCGTCCGTCCTTCGAGCTGCTCAAGGATCATCTAAAGTCCTACACGCCCGATTACGGTTCGGAAGTGAGCGGGGTGCCTGCCAAGACCATCACACGGATAGCCCGGGAATATGCAGAAGCGGCACAAGTGGGCAGTACCATCGTGATCGAAGGGCATGAACTGCCTTACAGGCCGGCGTCCGCAGTCGTCTTTCGGGGTGGACAGGGACACGAGAACTCTCATCATACCTGTCTGGCTGTGTCCATGTTCAATGCGATTGTGGGGAATTGTGATCTGCCCGGTGGGTCTTTGGGGTGGCCGGCCAGGGGTTTGGGTTATCCCGGGACCGGAAAGCTTCAGTTCGCGCCTTACAAAGGGGTGGACGGTATGATTGAGACCGATTATTTTTTTAATCGCAATCACGGTCCATGGCCCCCGCATTTGCCCCACAAATCAGATGACCCGTCCATGCAAAACATTTTCACCCTGGCGCCATTTACGTTTGTGTATGGTTCCGGTGATCAGAAGGAACTCTGGGGCAAGTTGGGCATTGAACATCAATTCGAGGTCATGTTCAGCTACGGCTGTAACTCTGTGATGAGTCTGGCCAATCCTGAGACAACCGCCGATTCTCTAAAAAATATTGACCTCACCGTGGTGTTTGAAATTTTCAACACGGAACTCACGGAAGGGTTTGCAGACATCGTTCTTCCGGATACCTGCTATCTTGAAGAAACATCCTGGGTGGAAGGGTATGGGTTCAATTTCAACCATGCCTTTGGGATGGATGATTGGTGTTATCACATTCAGCAACCTGTGGTCGAGCCCCTAGCGGAGAGAAGAAATATCAATGACGTCGTTAGGGAAATATTGGATCGCTTGGGAAAGACCCCCAATATTAATGCGTTTTACAATAATTTCTGTGAGTTTGATGAAGAGAACAAACTCAAGCCTGACGAGAGGCTTTCCCAGGTCGAGATGAGTGAGAAAGTGTTGAAATATTTCTTTGGTAAGGAACATGATTGGGAGTATTTTAAAAAACAGGGCTTTATCCGGTGGCCCAAGAAGGTGGAGGAGGCCTACTGGAGACATTTCATCGATGCCAGGCATGTCATTTATCTGGAGTACATGGTGGATATCGGAGAAAAGGTGAAGGAAATAACGGAAGAGGCCGGAATAAAGTTGCGCACCGAGCAATACACGCCACTCGTTTCATGGTTTCCCTGTTCTATTCATGAAGTTAAGGATCCCTCCTACGATCTTTACTGCTTTTCCTACCGTGACATCCTGCACACAGGGTCCCACACCATGGAGCAGCCCTGGCTGGATGAAGCAAGCCGTATGAATCCTTACACCTACAATATTACGATCAATACAGGAACTGCCGAAGAGAAGGGCTTGAAGGACGGGGACATTATCGAAGTTGTGTCAAGTACCGGTGGCAAAGTTCAGGGTTCCGTTAAATCAATGGAAGGTCAACATCCGCAGACAATCGGCATTGCAGGGTGCGCCGGTCACTGGACTAAGGGTATGCCCATTGCAAAAGACAAGGGAACCCACTTCGATCCCCTACTCGCCTGTGATTTGGACCATGTGGATCCGGTCAGTCTCAATCTCGAAACCGCCGCGAAAGTGAAAATCCATAAGGTAACGCAGGGCGCAGAGCGCATAGCGCATGGCGCATAGCGCAAAGTGGATTACGCAAAGCGCAAAGCGCATAGAGTGAAACGGGGAAACGGTGAAAGGGGGAACTGGAGAGCTTAAGATATAAAGATTTTATAGTTGAATTGGCTCAAAGGGACGAAGGAATGTTGAACGGAACTAATCAAACCAATCAAACCACTTTTTAAACGCTCTGCGCTCTGCGCTTAGCGTTTCAGTATCCAATCGCACAACCATCTTTCCTTCTATCAGACGCTCCCAGAAGCACTTTTTCATTCGGGTCAAGAAATATTGCTTGTCCTCCACCCGTTATGTTTACCGGGCGCTCTTCTTGAATAATTTCGTGGCCTCTTTCCTCTAATGCCAGTGCGGTTTCTTGAGAGAAGCCCCCTTCCATATATATCTCCTTGCCTGCTATGTGGTTCATACGTGGCGCGTCAACAGCCTCTTGTAGATTCATATTGAAGTCAATCAGGTTCATTAGAAATTGGGTGTGCCCCTGTGGTTGGAAATCTCCTCCCATGACACCGAAACTCATCAAAAAACGTCCATCTTTGAAGAGCATTCCGGGAATGATCGTATGCATGGGCCGCTTATTCGGACGAACACAGTTCGGATGTTTGGGGTCCAAAGAGAACGACCGTCCCCTATTTTGAAGAACAATCCCTGTGTCATCTACAACCATGCCGGACCCAAAATGCAAGAATATGCTGCTTATAAAGGAAACGGCGTTTCCCTCTTGATCAACGGCTGTGAGGTAGACTGTATCTGATCCTTTCGGGTTGATTAAGGTTCCGGATGGCACCCTTGCCACTTTGTGGTCAATCTTCGATCTGCACTGCGCTGCGTATTCTTTGGAAATCAAAATATCAAGAGGAATATCCTCGCATTCCGGATCCGTAATGAAGAAATCTCGATCATTAAAAGCAATTTTCTTTGCCTCTATGAGAAGATGCAGGTAATCAGGGCTATTGTGACCCAGTTCCGCCATGTTATAGCCTTCCAAAATATTGAGCATTTCCAAGGCCGTTAGACCCTGTCCGTTTGGAGGCAATTCGTATATTGTATAGCCGCGATAAGTACTGCTTATGGGCTCAACCCATGTCGTGGTATGGTTTTTCAGATCCTCCAGAGCAAGAAGCCCCTGATGCTTTTGGGTGAATTTAACGATTGCTTCCCCAATTTCACCCTCATAGAACGCTCCAATTCCGTCACGCACGATTTTTTTGTAAGACCTTGCCAAGTCTTGATTTCGAAAGATTTGTCCTGGTTTGGGAGCCTTTCCGTTTATGAGATATGAATGGCTTCCATGTGTTTGTAAAACTGTCTCCACGTTTTTCCATTCTCCTGCAATAATTTCTGAAACCGGGAAACCGTTTTCAGCATAGTTAATAGCATCATCAAAGATTACCGAGAGCGGCAGCTTCCCATATTTGTCAGCCGCTTCAGCCCATCCGTGCAAAGCACCGGGAACCGTGACGGGAAGAATCCCTCTCAGGGGAATTTCCTTGATGCCTTTTTCATTGAAAAAATTAATATCCGCACGTTTTGGGGCTCTCCCGCTGCCATTCATCCCAACTATTTTGTTCTCCTTTGCAAGATATATGAGAGCAAAGGCGTCACCCCCCAACCCAACGGATTGAGGCTCAACCACATTCAGCGTACTCACCATGGCAACCGCAGCATCAACCGCATTCCCACCTTTGGCCAGGATTCGATGGCCGGCAGCCGTTGCCAGTGGTTGACTCGAGGCGGCCATCCCATTGCGGCCCATCGCCACTGATCTTTGAGCGTAACTCTTAAATTCTCTTTTTTTTGTGTAATAAAAATCCAT
>JAQYVK010000451.1 GCA_030145585.1 Desulfatiglandales bacterium
CCCTTTCTCCATGCTCTTGCGTGGACAGAATCTCGTAGGGTACAGGAATTATGCCGATGATGTGGTTCGCGCGTTTGTAGACAAATCTTGCGAGGTGGGTATCGATATATTTAGGGTCTTCGATGCCCTCAATGACCTGCGAAACTTTGAGACCTCCGTGGAGGTGATCAAGAAAAACGGCAAGCATTTTCAAGGGGCGATTTGTTTCTCCCTGACCGAGCGGAAAATGGGGGGGCCTGTTTTCAATCTGGAGTATTATTTGGACAAGGCCAAGAGGCTCGAAGACATGGGGGCGGATACGATATGTATCAAGGACATGGCCGGTATCATTTCACCCTATGATGCCTACAATCTGATCAAAGCCCTCAAGAGTACCGTGAAGGTTCCCATCCATCTTCACACCCATTATACCTCCGGCATGGCCTCCATGTGCGCCCTAAAGGCTATCGAAGCGGGGGTGGATATTGTAGACACGGTCCTGGCGCCTTTCGGACTCCGTACCTCGCATCCCGCCATTGAACCTCTGGTGGTCACCCTGGAAGGGACCCCCTGGGAAACGACACTGGATCTGGACCTGCTCTTGAAATTGGGAGAACATTTGGAAAACATTTCTCATAAATACAGAGACTTACTTGACACCAGCCGTATTTCGGCGATTGACACAAATGTGCTTAAACATCAGATCCCCGGAGGCATGGCTTCCAATTTGGTGAACCAGCTCAAAGAGGCAAACGCCCTGGATCGTATCCAAGAAGTCTATGAAGAACTTCCCAAGACACGCAAGGACTTGGGCACACCGCCCCTCGTGACGCCCACGTCCCAGATTGTGGGGGTTCAGGCCGTATTGAATGTCCTTTTCGGTCGCTATAAGATGATCACCAACCAGGTTAAGGATATTTGTTTTGGGCTTTACGGCAAAACACCCACCGAAATCGATCCGGAATTTCGTGCAATGGTATTAAAGGGCTACAGTAGAGGTGAGACGCCGGTCACCAACAGGCCGGGAGACTATCTGGATCCGGAACTGGACCAGGTCAGGGAAGAATGCGGCGGTCTCTGCAAAAACGATGAGGATCTTATTCTTTGTGCCATATATCCCACCAGTGGCAAAGAGTTCCTCCAAAAGAAATATGGTGAAAAGTAAAAGGTTTTCATCCCGCCCCGAATCAGGGCCCCTTTCTAAAAAGTTTACAACTAGAAAGGGGCCGCTTCTCTTTAAGAAAGGGCCGCCCTTTTCATATTTTTCCCTCCGGCTTTTCTTTAAGCTTCTGGTTCTGCAGCCATGCCTCTTCACCAATTGGCTTATAACAACTTGATAAAACGATCCAATAACACCCTAATACTTTGACAAGGAACCATATTGTAGGGCAGTAATTTGCCATGATACCCCTCCGCGATACCATTCAGGCCAAGAATTATCCGATTGTCAATTACGTCATTATCGGTTTCAACGTGGCTCTCTTTTTGGTTCAAAAGGCCCAGGGCCCCGGCCTGGATCAATTCGTTATAATTTACGGACTCGTACCCGTCAGATATTCGGTGCCGGAAATCGCCGTGCACTTCACCTTCGGGCAACAGGCCCTCGCCCTCGTCTCTTTCATGTTCCTTCATGGAGGTTTCTTTCACTTGCTTGGGAATATGTGGTCCCTGTACATTTTTGGGGATAATGTGGAAGATCGATTGGGGCATCTCGGGTATCTTCTCTTTTATTTGCTCTGTGGTTGGGCGTCTGGCCTTTCACATCTCTTTCTCAACTGGCATTCCCAGATCCCGACAATCGGTGCCAGCGGAGCCATAGCCGGTGTTATGGGGGCCTATCTCATTTTGTATCCACGCTCAAGGATCCTCACCCTCATCCCTCTATTTTTTATACCTCTTTTTGTTGAGATCCCGGCACTGGTCTTTCTCGGAATCTGGTTTTTACTCCAATTCATGAGTGCGGCCGCTTCACACGCTCAAGCAGGCGGTATTGCTTGGTGGGCTCATATCGGGGGTTTCGTCTTCGGTATTATCTTTCTGAAAATATTCTTGAAGATTCCGGGGATCAGTAGGACCGATCAAGTTCGTCCTGCGACGCCCAAAAGAAAGGCCCCAAGACTACAACCGATACGAACAATCCAGTCCAAGAATGATCCTCATCTTTACGGCACGATCCGAATCACCCCCCGCGAGGCGGAAGTTGGTACACGCAAGCTAGTCAATGTCCCCTCCGGTTTCAGGAACAGGGTATTAAGAGTAACCGTCGCCCCTGGGGTTAAGGAGGGAACGATCCTTCGTCTCACTGGTGTTGGAAGACCCATGAATGGGGGAAAAAGGGGGGATCTATTCCTCAAGGTTTCCATCTATGACTGGAACAAATAGAAGCCGTGAATCGTGAACGGTGAATGGTAAACCGTTTACTTTTTTTACACCGTTCACGATTCACTATTTACTTTTTTTTGTTCCGTAAACCGTATACCTTACACCGTGCACCTCTCTTTTACTTATGGACATTATATGAAACTAATCTTTTTAGGAACAGGGCCGGCTTGGGGTCTTCCGGAACTAAATTGCAACTGTAAGATATGCCTGGAATTGCGACGTAAGGAAGAAAAGAGAACGCGCCCTGCTTTCCTTCTGAAGGGTGAGGGGAATATCCTGATCGATTGCGGTCCGGATATAGCTTCTCAACTGACCACTCACAGCGTTGAAGGTATAGATGCGGTCTTGATCACCCACGAACATGGGGACCACTACATGGGGCTGGATGAACTTTATTCTTATAAAAGGTCCACTACTCGAGGGGCGTTTCAACCCATTCCGGTCTATCTCACAAAAAAGAGCTGGGAGGTGGTCGGGATACGCTTCCGATATCTCATTGATATGGGTGTCATAGAGATCCATGAGGTAGAACCGAAAAAGTCCTTCAATCTCAAAGGATTTGAATGTACCCCTTTCAAGACGAATCATGGGTCTTTTGCAGCCGGATCGATCGGCTATATCATAAAGACGAGTGATCGCCACGGAAAGGAGACCCGGTTGGTTTATACGTCCGATTTTTGGGACCTGCCTGAGTCGCCCCAGGATTTGTTTCATCCGGATTACTTGATTATCCAGTCTTTCTGGCTAAACGAGCCTGAGAAAAACACACCGCAACATATGAGCTTTCAAAGGGCGATGAAATTTTTAAAGGACTGGCAGCCGGTAAAAGAGACATTTCTGGTACATATTGGTGATGGGGATGTCATTCCGGGTGATCCGGCGAATGCGATGTTAAAGAAAAACAAACCCGCCGATCCGCTAAGGCCCCCGGCAGGCGGCGATCCTTACCACCCAGCCTTAAACCAGGAACAGTGGCAAAAAGTCGTGGACCAAATAAAATTCGATTTCGACCTGCCCTATAAAATAAGGGTGGCTCATGATGATTTGGCGGTGGAGATATAGAAAACGATTGACAGGTTGACCGAAAGAAAGTTAAATAAAAAACAAGGAAACAGATAACAGATTATTTTCTCAGGGTTTTTATAAATGGCGCAAAAAAAAGAAAATGACAAATATGCTGAAGCAGGCGTCGACATTACGGCCGGCAACAAGCTTGTAGAGCTTATCAAGCCCATTGTAACCAAGACGTTCAAATCTGGAGTTATTACCGACATTGGGGGTTTCGCGGGACTCATTTCTCTGAAAGTAGAAGACGTGAAGAATCCCGTACTGGTGGCATCTACAGATGGTGTGGGCACAAAATTAAAAATAGCCTTTGAGCTCGATAAGCACGATACCATAGGAATCGATCTCGTGGCCATGTGTGTCAACGATATTATTGTCCAGGGTGCCACGCCCCTTTTCATGCTTGATTACATTTCCATGGGAAAGCTGGATCCACCCAAGGTGGCTGATGTCGTTAAGGGTATTGCGGCAGGCTGCATCGAGGCCAATTGTTCTCTCATTGGCGGCGAAACAGCCGAAATGCCCGGTTTTTACAGTGAAGGGGAGTACGATCTTGCTGGATTCGTTGTGGGATTGACCGCGGCCGACCAAATTTTTGACGGCTCGGAAATCGCCGTCGGTCACCAGGTTATCGGTGTAGGCTCAAGTGGTCTACACAGCAACGGTTATTCCCTCGTTAGAAAATTGTTTTTTGAGCAATTGAAGATGTCGGTCGACGATTGGGTGGAGGAATTTGGACGGACCCTCGGGGAAGAACTCATGGAACCCACCCGAATTTATAGCAGGACTATAAGAAATATGAGGCGTGACTTTCGCATTTATGGCCTTTCCCACATCACCGGTGGCGGCCTTGTCGAAAACGTTCCCCGCACTCTACCGAGACAGTGCAAGGTCATCATCGATCCTTTCAGCTGGACACCACCTCCTATCTTTCCCTATCTTCAAAAAGTGGGTAAGCTTTCCTCACGTGAGATGATGCGGACTTTCAACAATGGTCTCGGTCTCGTAATGATCGTCAGCGAAGAAGACACGGACGAAGTCCTTTTGCGACTGAAGGCCATGGGCGAAACCGCTTATCATATCGGTTCGGTGGAAGCGAGGGACGAGAAGGAAGACCCCATCCAATTTCAAAATGACAGACCTGATCGCCGTAAAAGGTAAGCAGTGAGCGGTGAACTGTGAGTCGAAAGCAGTAACCCGTGAACCAGCAATCTTAAACAGCTCACCGCTTACCGCTTACCGCTCACCATATCTTCTGAAAGGAGAGAGCCATGTTCGGTCTTGGAACTACTGAACTGATTGTTATTGGGGTCATTGTTTTTTTGATCTTCGGTGCCAAAAGGATTCCAGAAATCGGAAAGGGTCTTGGTGGGGCATTAAAGGAGTTTAAACAAATTAAAAAAGATATCAGCGTCAAGGAAGAAGTGGATCAAGGGGAGGGGAAAAACCAGGGAGAAGAAAAACCGCCCGCCCTCGAAAACAAATTAGCAGGGAAAGTTTTGAATGAGATTCCAGGTGTCAAAAAGATCATGGATGTCAAAGATAAGGTGGAGAAGGTAAAAAAGATTGTGCAATGATGGTAAGAAGGTGAAACAGAACAATGCCCCCCAATAAACCGACCAATGATAACCCCTCACCAGATGAGATCAAAAACATCCTTGAGAGATCTAAAAAAATTGCCATTGTAGGACTCTCTCCGAAAGAGGAACGTGACAGCAACAGGGTGGCAAAATATCTGATGGAAAAAGGATACGAAATCGTTCCTGTGAATCCTGGTCAAAAAGAGATTTTAGGGCAGGATTGTTTTAAGACCCTTACGGACATTCCATTTAAAGTCGACTTGGTCGACCTCTTCTTGAATCCCGAACGCGTGCCCCCGGTCGTGGATCAGGCCATAGAAATCGGTGCCCCAGTCCTCTGGATGCAGGAAGGCGTCATTCACCATGAAGCTGCACAGAAGGCGCGGGAGGCGGGTTTAACGGTCGTCATGGATAGATGCACGAAGCGCGAACACACAAAACTGTTCGGTGATCCTGCCTCATAGGACTCCTCCCTACACGGACCGCTGCCCAAATCCTATCGAACCTCATCAAACACAATATCTTCTCTCACATATTTCCATATCATCCCAATCCTAAATCAACACAGCAGAAAAGATGGGCCACAAGCCCTTCGACTATTGGGTCCGGCAGCCATTCGAACCTTGTAAAAAATTACTGTGACGGTTATATTTGTTTGTTTAACAAAAAGGTTACTTTTCAGACTGTCGAAAAACGGATTTCTGAGAGGCTGATGGAAAATGCCCAGATGCAAGGCTTCCGAAATCCCGAGGAATGAGGCGTACATATGAGTACGCCGCAGTGACGAGGGATGAGGGTAACGCTGCAAATGGGTGTTTTCCGACAGCCTCTTTAGCTTCCTGTGATGCTACCAGGAACCTATTGGTGAAGGTAAAATGAGTCTTGTCAGTGTCCTAAATCTCTCCATCTCTTTTTCAGGGAAGGTGCTTTTCAATGAACTGGGCTTCCAGGCGGAACCGGGTGAACGCATAGGTATCGTCGGCCCCAATGGATCCGGTAAAACCACCCTACTGAGGCTCCTCACCGGAGAGGTCTCCGCTGAAAAAGGTGAGATCAAGATAGCCAGGGGCACCCGCGTCGGCTATCTGCCGCAGGATATCTATGAAACATTGTCTGGCACTATTCTGCAGACGACGCTGGAGGCAGTACCGAATCGCGTCCGATTGGGGCGAGAATTGAATAATGTCAAACAGGCCCTTAAGGACAATCCGGATGACGAAAATCAGGAAAAATTGGCGGCCAGGTTGGCACAAGTCCATCAGGAAATGGGTGATCTGGACAGGGCATTCCCTATTCACAAGGCCGAGAAGATCCTGACCGGTCTTGGTTTCAATCAGTCTGATTTTCATGAACGGGTCGATACCTTGAGCGGGGGGTGGAAAATGAGGGCCGCTTTAGCGGGTATTCTCAACCAGAATCCCGACTTACTGCTGCTTGATGAGCCGACGAACCATTTAGACCTACCCTCTGTTCGCTGGCTGGAAGAATTCCTTCAGAGCTTCGGGGGAGCCATGATTCTGATCTGTCACGACAAGGACTTTTTAAACCGACAGATAAAACGGATCGTCAGTTTTGAACCGGAAGGATTGAGGTCATATGGCGGAAATTATGATTTTTATTTGAAAGCTCGTGAAGAGGAGAAAAAGGGCCTCGAGGCAAAGGCACGAAAACAGGAGCAAAGAATCAAAGAGGCTAAAAAGTTTGTGGACCGATTCAGGGCGAAGGCGTCCAAAGCGAGACAAGCCCAGAGTAAAATCAAACTGATGAATAAAATGGAGATGATCAGGACGCACACGACCCAAAAAACGGTTCGCTTTTCCTTTCCCGAAGTGTCCCGAAGTGGCCGCGATGTGGTCGCTCTTAAGAGGATTTCAAAGGGGTTTGATAGAAAAGACCTCTATAAAGATATTGACATGGGTGTATTCAGAGGAGAGAGGGTTGCCATCATCGGTCCGAACGGTTCAGGCAAGACAACACTGCTCAGAATGGTCGCGGGTGAAATGGAACCGGATAAGGGTCAGATCACGTTGGGCTCAGGGGTAGCCATGAGCTATTATGCTCAGCATCATTCAGAGATGCTGGACCCCAATAAGACTATCCTCGAAGAAGTCTATCAAGCGGTGCCACATGAAACAGTCAGTTTCGTCAGGGGGGTCTGCGGGGCGTTCCTTTTTTCAGGGGAGGATGTAGACAAGACCATAGGCGTTCTCTCGGGAGGCGAAAAAGCACGTGTCTCACTGGCAAAGATCCTTGTAAAACCGGGGAATCTCCTTGTCATGGATGAACCCACCAACCACCTGGATATCACATCCTCTGAAATTCTTATCGATGCCTTGGTCGATTTCAGCGGCACACTCTTTTTTGTATCCCACAATCAGTCTTTCGTGAACAGGTTGGCCACAAAGATATGGGATATCAAGGACAAAGGCATCTTCGAGTACCCGGGGAGGCTCTACGAATATTTTGCTCACCTCTTGCGGGAAGAGCAAAAATCCAATATCCCGGATCAAAAAGAGAAAGAAGGAGAAGAAAAACCATCCCCCGAGAGGATCTCCAATCGAAAGAACCTCAGAAAGGAAAAGGCAGAAAAAAGACGCCTTATCAGTGATACCCTGAAACCGGTACGGGAAAAATTGCAGGACCTGGAGTCTATGATCGATGGCCTGGAAGAGAGAAAAAAAGTTCTAGAAGAGAGACTTGTCGATCCTGATGTTTTCAAGGACAAGGAGAAAAGTGTTCCTCTCTTGAGTGAGTATGGTGACGTAAAAAAGAAATTGGAGAAGATGCTGGGAAGATGGGAATACCAGCATGAGAAGCTGGAATCCGAAGAAAAAAAACTAGGCCTGCATTGAACGTCACTGATATTGTAAAACCGTTTCAAATAAGATCGCTGACATTTACAATTAATGTGCTATCGAAATACCTAAATGTCTGTTTATACAATTTTTATGTATTGATTCGAAGTGGTTTCAAAAGATTCAATCGGGTTCAAGATCGCGGCGGGATAAGGCGGTCAACCGCAGGAATATATGTAATATTTCGAGGATCTATCCGCCTCCGGCGGACTGAACGTCTTGTACCCAATCGAAAGATTGGGTCAAGTCCCAACAAAAAGATTGGGCCTGAGGGGAGGTTTTGAAACCACTTCTGGAGTGCTATGGAGATTAAAGCAGAGCACAAAAAATTACTGAAACACCTGGGCCTAAAGGAGGCGGACTTCGAACGGTTTGACGGGACTTCTGTGACCTATGAGTTTGACCCAGTTAAGGGGGTTCGACTTCATGATCCGAATTACGAGACCTCCTACGATGAATACATTGATGTTGATGGGTGGAGTGCATGGACTTCTGAGCAGAACACCTTTATGGGAGATATCCTGAAGGGGACCTGGGAAGAAGTGGAACGAAGAGAAAAGGTGGACCGGAAGCTATCCCAGGAAAAATTTAAGGAATCTCTGGAAAGGAAATTCGGGAAAAAGCCAGATTCCGACACTTAGTTAGTTATGAAGTTATAGTGACGCATTTAATACTTCATTCCTCACCACAGAGGCACCCGCCTCCGCAAAGGCTACGGCGCGGCAGGCGCGGTCACTGAGGGTTTTTCTTTTTTTGCCCATCGGGAGACGATGGGCAAAAAGAACACTGTCATGAGAGGCAGGGATAAAGCCAGTATATGGTCATGTGCTTAAATATGTTTCATTCATCGCCCGATAGGGCTGATGATTTCCGTTTGCCGTCGTTTCTCCCGGCAAACGAAAAAAATAATGTCATCTCTGTGACCTCTGTGCCTCTGTGGTGAAATACTTTTTGAACAAGAATGAGAAAGGATATTGTTTCACCAGTGAAACTTCCTGATTTCATAAACAACATCAAGGAACACTCTGAATTCGGATCTGCCTATGTCTATCACCGGCTCTTGCCGCGGGTAGAAGCCGCCTACGGCCCGGATCTGGACCTCCCGCCGGAAATATCCCATATCCTTAAACAACAGGGCATTGAAAAACTTTTTAAGCACCAGGTGGAGGCTGTCAACCATACAAGGCGGGGCGAAAATGTCCTGGTTGCCACACCCACTGCGAGCGGGAAGAGCCTCATCTATAATCTAACGGTTCTTGAATCCCTTCTTCAAAATGAAAACAAAAAGGCCCTTTATCTTTTTCCTCTCAAGGCCCTTGAACAGGATCAACTCAAAAATCTCTCTGTTTTCTTAAAAGGGATCAAACAGGGAAAGATTACTGCGAGCATCTACGACGGAGACACGACCGCATATAAAAGAAAACAGATCAGGACCAAAATCCCTGAAATCATTTTCACCAATCCGGATATGCTACACAGAGGAATTTTATCCCATCATGAAAATTGGGAAGGGTTGTTCGAAAACCTGGCCTTTGTCGTCCTGGATGAAGTTCACACCTATCGCGGTATTTTCGGCACCCACATGAACCAGATTGTGAGGAGGCTCAAGAGAGTCTGTGCCCTCTATGGATCCAATCCGCAGTTTATCCTCTTATCAGCTACCATCAACAATCCCCGTGAATTTGGCCAAAGCCTGATCGAAGAAAAAGTGGTCGTGGTCGATTCAAGTGGATCGCCCCGGGCGGGCCAGGGCTTTCTTTTCTTGAACCCGGGTGCAAGCTCTAATTTTTCCTCGGCCAAGCTCTTTGTTCATTGCATAGAATCCGGTTTCAGGACCATTGCGTTTGCCCAGTCCAGAAAGGTCACGGAGTTGATCCATCTCTGGGTCAACAGGCTTTCTCCTGCTTTACGGAACAAGATAAGCTCATACCGCGCCGGGTTTATGCCGGAGGAAAGGCGAGACATCGAAAGAAAATTGGCCAATGGTGATCTAATGGGTGTCGTCTCCACCAGTGCTCTGGAGATGGGGATCGATATCGGGAATCTCGATATCTGCCTTTTGGTGGGATATCCCGGTACTATTATCAATACTTGGCAGCGAGGGGGCAGGGTTGGTCGTTCCGGTCAGGACTCGATGGTCATCCTGGTGGCCAAACCGGATGCATTGGATCAGTATTTTATGAAACATCCGGACGATTTTTTTGAGAGGTCCTATGAAGCGGCCATCCTGGACCCACATAACCCCTATGTAGTCAAATCTCATCTGCCATGTGCCGCCTCCGAAAATCCCATCACCCTGAAGGATGAGGCATACTGGTCCAAGGGTCTCCCTCAGCATCTTGATGATCTGGAAATCGAGGGAGAACTTTCACGCTCTGCAGAGGGAGAACCCACCTGGTTTGCGGTAAAACGGAACCCCCACTTACTGGTCAACATCCGATCAATAGGGGAAACCTACACGATCTTCGAAAGGAAAACCGGTGAGGCGATCGGCACCATAGGTGGAAGCAGGGCCCTAAAGGAGTGTCACCCCGGGGCTGTCTATTTGCACCGAGCCAAACAGTACCTGGTGGATAACCTTGTCCTGGAAAAGAGGGACATCATTACGAGCCAAACGGATCTCAATTATTTTACCCGGGTCCTGACGGAAAAAGAGACCGAGATTATTCATATCCATCGCAGCCGACCAAAAGGCCAGTTCCTGGTTCGAGAAGGAACCGTCAAAGTGACCGAACAGGTGACCGGTTTTGAAAAAAGGGCTTTACCCGGTCAGGAGCTCATGGGGACGTTTTCACTTGATTTGCCCCAGCAGACTTTCGAGACCATCGGTTTCTGGATAGAAATAGAGCCGGCCATCAAGCGGATGGTGGAGGAAAAAAACCTCCATTTCATGGGGGGTATCCATGCCATTGAACATGCGGCCATCGGCATATTCCCCCTGTTTGCCCTCTGTGACCGGAATGACATCGGAGGCATTTGTTATACACACCATCCGCAAATCGGGAAGAGTGCCATCTTTATCTATGATGGGTATCCGGGCGGAGTCGGACTCGCCCAAAGAGGATTTGAAATCATCACGGAACTTCTGGAAAGGACTCTGGACCATTTAAAAACGTGTGAATGTGATGAGGGATGCCCCTCTTGTATTCATTCCCCGAAATGCGGAAACGGGAACAAGCCCCTGGATAAGGATGCGGCCGTTATGGTTTTGGAATTCCTGCTTGGAAAGATTCCCCTTTCCCAGTTTTACGAAAAGGAGGGGCAAGAGCAACCGGGGCCTCTTCAGACGATGGAAGAGGATGATGGAACGGAACCGTCCGGTCCGAGGGTTGTCTCTTTCGACCTGGAGACCCAGAAATCGGCAAAGGATGTTGGAGGGTGGCACAACACCCATCTCATGCGTGTCTCGGTAGCCGTCATCTATGATAGCCTTGAAGACCGTTTTTTGAGCTTCACGGAGGACGAGATGGATGACCTCCTCAACCACCTGGAAAAAGCGGACCTGGTGGTCGGTTTCAACGTTAAAAAATTCGATTATGGGGTCCTGAAGGCGTACACGAACAAGAATCTCATGGATCTGACCACCTTTGACATCCTGGAAGATGTTTACAAAAGGCTCGGTTTTCGCCTCGGGCTGGACCACCTGGCCACGGAGACTTTAAATCACGGAAAAACGGCCGATGGCCTCCAGGCCCTGGAATGGTTCAAGCAGGGGGAGATG
>JAQYVK010000452.1 GCA_030145585.1 Desulfatiglandales bacterium
GGGTGGCTTTGGTTCAGTCTCCTCGGATAAGAAAGCCACTTTGATCGCCTCCTCGATCTGCTCGACCGGAACAAAGGTCATTGCGTTGCGCACATCCTCAGGGAGTTCATCCAGATCCCGTTCGTTTTGTTTCGGCAAAATGATCGTGGTAATTCCGGCTCGATGCCCAGCCAAGACTTTCATCTTAATCCCACCCACAGGGAGGACGCGGCCACGGAGGGTGACCTCTCCGGTCATGCCCACATCTCCACGAACCGGCCGATCACTGAAAAGGCTTGCCATGGCCATAAGCATCGTGACTCCCGCAGAAGGACCATCCTTTGGGATGGCACCGGCAGGTACGTGAACGTGGACGTTCATCTTTTCAAACAACTCAGGGTCCACATTGAGTTGATCGGCATTGGATCGGACGTAACTATAAGCAATTTGGGCACTTTCACGCATCACGTCACCAAGCTGTCCGGTAAGGGTGAGTTTTCCGTTACCCTTCATTCTGGTCGCCTCGATAAAAAGGATATCCCCGCCAACGGCCGTTACAGCCAGGCCGGTTGCAATACCCGGAAGTTCAATAGACTCTGAACATTCGGATTCAAATTTTTCCTTTTTCAAATAATCTCGTACGATGTCGGGACTAATTTCAACATGGGTCAGGTCCTCTGCCGTGATTTTAACGACACTCTTTCGGCAAAGGGCACCGATCTGGCGTTCCAGGTTTCGTACTCCCGCCTCCCGAGTGTAGTCCTGTACGATCTTATGGAGGGCAGCCTCGGTGAAAAGGATCTCCTCTTCACGGAGACCATTTGCCCGGATCTGGCGCGGAACCAGGTAATCCTGGGCAATGCAGACCTTTTCATACTCGGTGTAGCCGTCCAGTGTTATGATTTCCATCCGATCTCTCAGGGGCGGCGGAATCGTTTCCAACTGGTTGGCCGTGGTGATGAAAATCACATCACTCAGGTCAAAGTCCACATCCAAGTAATGATCACGGAAGGCATGGTTTTGTGCGGGGTCGAGTACTTCCAGCAGGGCACTGCTCGGATCACCCCGCCAGTCAACGCCGATCTTGTCTACCTCGTCCAACATAAAGACCGGATTGCGTTTACCTGCCCTCTTTATGGCCTGGATGATACGACCGGGCATCGCGCCGATATAGGTGCGTCGATGTCCACGGATCTCCGCCTCGTCACGCATTCCCCCCAGACTCATGCGCGTGAATTGGCGTCCCAGCGCCCGGGCAATACTTTGTCCAAGACTGGTTTTGCCAACTCCCGGGGGGCCGGTGAAGCAGAGAATGGCTCCCATCGCTTTGCTGGCGGTCTCCTCTTCTCCCGGGTCTGTTTGCAGACCCCTATCCCTGACCAGCTTTCGTACCGCCAGGAATTCGATAATGCGATCTTTGACCTCCTGGAGATTATAGTGGTCTTCATCAAGGACCTTACGGGCGTGGTTGATCTCCAATTGGTCTTCGCTCAAATCATTCCACGGGAGGTCCAACAGCCAGTCAAGATAGGTCTTGATCACCGAATACTCAGCAGACTGGGGAGACATGCCCCCTAACCGCTTCAACTCTCGCTGGGCCTCTTTTTGGGCCTCCTCCGGTAATTTGGCCTCTTTGATCTTTTCAGTATACTCATTAACCTCAGACTGGTCTTCATCCGTTTCTCCAAGTTCTTTCTGAATGGCCTTGAGTTGCTGACGAAGATAGTATTCTCGTTGTGCCTTGTCCATCTCTTCATGTGCTTCCGATTGGATCTTTTTACCCAGTGTAAGCACTTCCTTCTCACGGGAAAGGTGTGCAACCAGGGCCTGTAATTTATCTTTGACATTGTCCGTTTCTAACACCTGCTGGCCCTTTTCCATTTCCAGTTGTGCATTGGCCGCAACCAGGTAGGTTAGGTAACGGGGATCATGAATTTGGTTCAGGAAATTGCCCACTTCGTCCGGTAGATTGGGTGAGAGTGATATCACTTCCTGGGCCAGATCCCTCAGGCTGCGTTGCAAGGCGTCTAATTCGAGGCCGGGCTCGATCACATCGGGTGCTAGAGCGATACGGGCCTTTAAATAGGGCGTAGGTTCCAACCAATGCTCTATTCGAAAACGCTCGAGACCTTGAACAATCACTTGCAGGGTGTCGTCCGGTGCCTTCGAAACGCGGTAGACCTTCGCCACCGTACCAATTTCATAAATTTGGCCCGGTTTCGGTTCCTCAATGGAGGGATCTTTCATAGTGAGGAGACCGATGATACGATCTCCCTCCAGGGCATCTTCAATCAGTTTCACAGATCTCGGAACACCGACCATCAGTGGCAGGACCGAAAAAGGGTATGCCACGGTATTCCGCAGAGGCAAAATTGGCAACTCACTGGGGATTTTTGCCACAATCTCTTCATTATTGTCGTCCGGTTGCATAAAGGTGGCCATAATCATTTAACTCCTTCAGATAACTATCTAAAATCTGATTTCAGATTTAATGTATTAAAACGGAAGTAAGTTTAAACGGGCCCTGAAATAAGCGGGCCCTTTCTTTTCGTTCGCGGATCTTCGATTTGCGCATAGGGCATTCCAAATCATTTAGGGACACCCTTCGCCTCTGCATAGTTTAATATAAGGACGCTTTTGACAGGCTTCAACCCGTTCCCTTTGATTTCGATACTTCTGAGCTGATATGTTTATTTGAACTCAACTCACCAAAGGTCTGTATTTATATTATAAATACAGATAGTTAATTGGGATGGTCATTCAAAGGTGAGGGGGTGAGGAGGGGGATGGGCGGTCAATTATGATTCGCTTCTTCGCAAATAAATCTCAAGACGCCCCACGCTCAACGATAAAGAGAGGGTAAGAATCAAATATAAAGCCGTGATGGTGATCCAGACTTCAAAGGTGAGATAGGTGGCTGCCATGAGTTCCATACCCTGAAAGGTCAATTCCTGGATGGAAATAATGGAGACGATAGCTGAGTCCTTGATGGTGGAAATGAATTGCCCGGCCAAAGGGGGAAGAATCCTCTGTACAACCAATGGGAGAATCACGGCACGCATGAGCTGCCATCGAGATAATCCGAGGGCATGGGACGCTTCCCAAATGCCTTTTTCAATGGACTGGATCCCAGCCCTGACAATCTCTGTGATGTATGCGCCTTCGAAGATGGCAAGGGTAATGAGAGCCGCCAGAAAAGGGGAAAACATGGAGGGGGGTGCGAATAAAAACGTTAAAAGACCCTGTGTCCTTTCCGAGAGGGCCTTGACAAATTCATCCACACCGAGGGCCGACATGATCGGACCACTGAGAAAGTAGTAAAAAATAAAAATTAAGACAAGGGGAGGAAGATTTCGGATCAATTCAACGTAAGTCCATCCAATGAGCCGGTTAAAAAGGCTGTGGCTTACCCGGCAGAGCCCCATGATTGTTCCGAGGATTGTTGCAAGGATGGTCCCCCACAAACTTAGACGAATTGTGGTGAAAACCCCCTGCATGAGTAGATTAGGCACCCATCCATTTCTCTCTTCATCATACCGGAAGAGGTATTGAGGAATGGCAGCCCAATCCCATTTGTATTGAAGCCCTACAGCGATCCTGTATAGGATATAGGCAGCGATTGCCAAAATGAGTAAACCCAGAATGACATCCAGGCGGGTTATTTTCTTTTTTTTGATGATCAATGGTTATCTCTGGGAGGTTAGAAGCCGGAATACCCCCCGCTCTGCCCCATAAGCGCTAAGCTATTTTGTAAACATTCACAGGTTGCATTTAAAAGATGAACGTCGAACATCGAACATCCAACATCGAATGAAAAATCCAACGTTGAACATCGAACATCGAACAGACTGAACATCGAATAATGATGTCTCTCCGCTCTGCAATCTAATTTCATTTGTTTCGAAAAATCCGATTTCAAACCTTGAATGACTCTTTCTGTCTCTTTTCAGCCGTTTTGATACTCTTAACGAAAATCTTAATTAATTCTTCTGTTTCCTGTAACATATCATTTAGTAGTTCAGATTTTTTAATTAGTGGTACACGCTGAATAAGTTTTATCCATCTCTGGGTCTCCCTAAGTTCCTTTAATGAGATAGGAAGCTTATGGATAAAGTCCTTTGGGGACTCCGCTGCCTGGGCTTCACCATGGTTTGGATAAGGTGAAGTTCCCGATCTTAACAACTGACCCGAAACATGGTTGCCTGCTCTGGTATTTGGTAGCTGTTCAACGATCTTTATGATTCGCACCGAATACTCGAGCAGCCTTTCTTCCAGATCATATGTCTGTCTCTTCATCTTTTCCCCTTCAACGTTCGATGTTGGACGTTCGATGTTCGATGTTCATTTTTTCAGTACCTCCTGGGCAAAAACAGCTTAGCGCTTATGCCTCTCTGCCCGGGGTTGATCACTTGAGCATGCCCTCCCAATCCTTGGTTCTAAACCAGTAGTGTTTTCTTTCTTTCAGCCACCCCTCGGATGTGACAATGATAATCCAGTTATTGAAGAAGTTCAGGGTGTCGAAATCCCCTTTCCTGACAGCGAAGCCGATGGGTTCTTTGGTGAACGTCTCCTGGAGAGGAAGAAAGAGTTTGTCCGGATACTTCACAGCATAGAATGCGGGTGTCGGGGCAGAGCCCACTACCGCATGGGCTTTGCCGTTGAGCAGTTCCTGATAGGCCTGTGATTCATCGTCAAATTTTCTGAGTTGGGCCTTCGGCATATGTTTTTTGGCAGCGGCCACAGGTGTCGCGCCGAGCCGGACGGCGAGCGTCACGTCAGGACGGTTAAAATCTTCCAGGCTGTCGAAGCCTGAGGCGAGTTCTTTATGGGCCACCATGGACATGCCGGTGAGATCGTAAGGGATCGAGAAATTCACTTTCAGGTTGCGTTTAGGAAGAACTCCCATGCCTCCTATGATGACATCAAACTTCCCAGTGAGCAGTGCCGGAATGATCCCGGCCCATTTGGTTGGGACGAATTCCACCTTGACGCCAATGTCCTTTGCGACCCTTGTGGCCACATCGATCTCAAAGCCGATCAGTTTGCCGGTCTTATCTTTCATGGCCCACGGTTTAAAAGTAGACATGCCGACCCGCAAGACACCTCGCTTGAGTACCTGTTCCATGGTGCTCTCCTGGGCGAGTTGTTGTTGAAGCTCCCCTGCAAACGTCACGCCGGTTGTACTAAAGGCCAAACAGGCCGCCATAACCAAAAAGAAAAGTGATATTCTTTTTTTCATAATTTGTCTCCTTTCAAAGGTAAAAAATAAGATTCCCAGTTTATTTATTATCAGTCAATGTTTGTCTCATGGAGAGACCGTTAGAAAAGAGTTTGCGTCGTTTTTTGAGGATTAACCCGCCTTTGGCGGGTTAAAATTTGAGCCTGACGCAGAATTTGTGCAAAAGGGGACGCTTTTCAACGGTCTCACAGGATCTGACTCAGAAAGAGACCTGTCCGCTCTTTTTTAGGGTTTGTAAATAGTTGATCCGGTGAACCCTCTTCCACGATTTCACCCTCTTCCATGAAAATCATTCTGTCCCCAACCTCGCGGGCAAAACCCATTTCATGGGTTACCACAATCATAGTCATCCCTTCTTGAGCAAGATTTTTCATAACTTCCAGGACCTCACCGATCATTTCCGGATCAAGGGCACTCGTGGCCTCGTCAAAGAGCATCACTTTCGGCATCATGGCCAAGGCCCTCGCAATGGCAACCCTCTGTTGTTGACCACCACTCAAATGGTTGGGAAAAGTGTTTGCCTTTTCAGGGATGCCCACCTTCCGGAGCAGTTCCATGGAGGTCTCGGAGGCCTCTTTTTTACTCTTTTTCCGGACGAGCCTCTGTGCAAGGCTTACGTTGTCAAGTACTGTCAAATGGGGAAAGAGGTTGAAGAGTTGAAAGACCATCCCAACCTCTTTGCGGATTTCCAGTCGGTTCTCCTTTTTGTGATCAAGAGGAACGCCGTCAATAACGATAGAACCGCTATCAATTTCCTCGAGTCCGTTTAGGCAGCGGAGAAATGTGGATTTCCCCGACCCGGAAGGACCAATGATGACGAGGACCTCACGACGACGCACCCTGGTCGAAAAGTCACAGAGGGCCTGAACTTCGTTGGGAAACGTCTTGTTGATTTTATCTGCCGTAATAATGTCGTTTCCCAGCATTTTTTCCGGCATAGGAATTCCGTCCTTTGTCAATTTAGATTGCCACTCTGAAACGGTTTTCCATTCGGTTGACCAACGTCGAGAGGGTCACGGTAATCACAAGATAGATACCCGCAATGGTAAACCAGATCTCGAAAGCAAGATAGGTGTCTGCAATAATTTCCTGTCCCCGCATGGTCAAGTCGTAGATGGCGATAGTACTCACCAGGGCTGAATCTTTGACCAGGGATATCGCCTGGCCTGTGAGAGGGGGTAGGATCCGTCGGATAGCCTGGGGAAGGATAATACGGCTGTAAGTATCACGTGAACTCAGACCGAGGCTATAGGCGGCTTCCCACTGTCCTTTATGGACCGAAACGATGCCTGCCCGAAAAATTTCCGAAGCATAGGCCCCCTCGAAAAGGCTAAGGGCCAGGACCGCTGAAAAAAGACGATCGATGCCGAGTATCGGGCCCAGGACGAAATAAATCAAAAAGAGCTGCACCAAGAGCGGTGTATTCCTGATGATTTCCAGGTATCCTCTGGCCAGGGCTGTGGCCAAAAAAGAGTTTGACATTCGCAAAAGTGCTGTCGTTAAACCGAAGACGAGGGCCAGCAGAAGACTGAAGCCGGAAATGTAGAATGTAACCATCAATCCATCGAGGAGGGGGCCTGCTTTAAGCTGGTTGTTTTCAAAGGAGAAGAGATATTGTGGGACCCTATACCACTGCCAATTGTAACCCAGCATATCCGTACCACGGACCATGAGCCAGGTTATCCCGCCTATCACCAGTAAAAATTTAAGGACGTCGATCAAAAGGGCTGATCTTGGACCCCCCGCAGGAATTTTGTGATATGGAAAAATTAAAGTTCTCATCTGGGGCTTTGAAAGACACTAAAATCGGAAACTTTTTATTTATGAAGTGAATGGTTGTCGATACTGGTTTTGAAAAAAATGGATTTAAAATAGCAAAACTGTCATGAAGGGTGAAAAAAAACAGCACAATGCGCATGCTGCAAGATGAAATGACAGGGACATCACGTCTCATGCGCTTACAGAATAGGCCCTCCGGGTTAGGCTGTCAAGTATCCACATGTTGATAATAACTTAACTTCTCGAAGGCAGAGTATATGAAAAACAGCCTTGTGTGTCAAACTTGCATAGTACACCCTATATTGTGGGTGTTGCCTTTTTCCGAATGCCCTGAATGGACCAAATTATTCAAAATGAATTGTTATGTCGGCTACTTAAAAGAATACTTGCTCGGGAAGTTAAAAATTGATAGGTTTGAGTCCTCCCGGAGCAATAAAGCTGGCGCCCTCCATGGTGGAAGTGTTAAGATCTGGATACTGGGGGTAGGTGGGGTGTCTATTCCATTTGTAGGGTAGTGATGTGACTTAAAGAACCGGGTCAACAACCCTTATTAATATTGGCACGTTTTTCCATAAAGACTCTTAAAGTTGGAAAAGGGGGAAAGGATATGACAGGCACTAAAAAAAATATCAGTATGAGTATTGCCGGTATAGTGCTGGTATTTTTCATCGCAGGATGCGTAAGTAATAAGGACGCCCGGGGAAGGGTCATCGCACAGCCTCGAGGAGGACAGCAGGTAAGCATTCAACAACTGACGGATGATTTTGCGAAATACAAAGTTTATTATTCCGGTGTAAAGCCCGCGGATGCAGTGAGCGTCTTATTTATACCAAAGGATAGCGATACAACCCTAACACCCGATAGATGGTGGAACCTAGTGAATGATCAAAAATCCTTGTCAAACACTGTCTCATGGATACAAGCTCGGGGTGATGTACACCTCCCAACTGTCCAGTTAATAATGGGCCCGAATTCCCAAATGTTTGGTTATGTATACACTTATAATATCTATACTAAGTTAAAAGTCGTTAATGACAAAGAAATGATTGTATATGCACAAGTAAATTAGTTTTAAACCAGTCCTGTGGGTCCCTCCATTCTATGAGGGAATGTTCTATGCACAATAATGTTAATTCCCGCATATCTTCGAGTGTGGCCCCTACCCCTACCTTGATGGATCATACTCTGAAAAAAATTGATCATGAGGGCCTATCAGCAAAACTCAGCCCATTCGATTAAAGGGAGGCTAATATGGTCGGATTTTAGGTTGTCGTAAAAGCAGCGGCCAAAAAGAAAGCCCCGCCACCATATCTCGATAAGAGTGAATGTGGAGGAATGGTGGGGGGCTATGTTCGTTACATCTTGGCTACGATTTGGTGTTTGTTAACGCCCAGAGCCCCCGGAACCTCCCGAGCCTCCGGAACCACCAGAACCGCCAGATCCCCCGGAACCGCCCGAACCATCAGAGCCACCGGAGCCCCCAGAACCCTCGGAGCCGTCAGAACCACCAGAACCTCCGGAACCGCCCGAACCACCAGAGCCCCCAGAACCTCCAGATCCCCCGGAACCGCCAGATCCACCAGCACCGCCGGACCCACCAGAACCCTGTCCGAGGTTACCGGCTCGGGTGCCTGTTCTGATGGCGGCGGTAAATCGGTTGGCCAGCTGTCCGGGACCCTGATGCAGGGCCTGTTCATTAAACTCTTGCCGAAGCTGAGCCATTTCCCGGGCACTGTGGCGGGACTGCAAGGCCTGGTTGATCAAGTCTACTGCGTCGCGGGAATTCACCCCGAGACGCGTCATGTCGCGGGCCCCAAGAAAGGATTGCAGGGCTAAGTCTTCCAAATGAATTCTATCCCGATCCCGGATCTGATCTCCATCTCTGTCCTGGTCTCTTTGTCTGTTGAGTAGCATATCACAGGTCCGGTCGACGTCCGCCTCAGTCATGCCGGAGGTAAGTCCTTCGGCAATGGTGTTTCCGATTTGGCGCTGCCAGGCATTTTGATGGGTGATTTGTTCTGCATTTTTGTATGCGTAGACATAGCGGGAACGTGTTGTTTCCATCGCTTGGACAATGTTTTGATCGGACGCCTTTTTTGCCATTCCCTCATAGGCTTTGTTAACGATAGGTTCCGGCGGCAGGTTCCGGTTGAGCGTGTCGATGACGATCTGTTGTGCTTTGACTGTGTTTTGCTCCTGGAACCGGTTCTGGATCATCATACGGGTCATCTTCACCGCCTCATCCTCAGCCATGCCCGCGCGAATCATTTGTCGGGTATTTTCTCGGATCTGCTCATTGGCCATTTGAGTCAGTTGCCGGTCGACCTCATCTCCAAATGCCGGTGAAACGAAAAGTGTAAGCATGAGTAGGCATAATAATATCTTTTTCATTATTTCCTCCTTCAACGTGGCGTTTAAGGTTATAACGCAGGTCGGAGAAAAAGGTTACAGGTTCGGGACGAAAATACAATTTTCCGATCCAAAATCGTCCTTTTCTTTATACCTGCATGGCGGCAGCACCAGGGCGCCGTCTGCCATGTAGAAGTACCTGAACTCGTCCCCTGAAGACAGGGTTACTTCCCACATACCGTTATCTTTTTGCTTGGCCCGATGCATCTCATATCCATCCAAAGAGCTCGCAAAATATACACTTTTCGCCCCGGGTTTTTTTAGATAGATGTGTATTTTCGTGCCGTTTATCCGGTAGTAATGGGTTGTGCAACCACCGAGACCCACAAAAAACATCAGTGTAACAATGACCAATTCTTTCATATTTTTTCGCCGATATGCAGAATGGAATTTTGTCCACCGAAATCATCCCTTTCCTGAGTGAGTACGGTGGGATCCGCAAACGTTTCACGACCCTCTAAAATATAGGTATATCGGTGTTCGCCCTCGGGTATCTCAAGCTGGATTTCCCAGTAACCGCTATCGCCTAATTTTTTCATTGGAAGGCGCTGCCATTCGATGAAGCTGCCTGTGATTTCCACCTGGCTGACATCCGGGCGATAAATGATAAATCGGTTGTGATGTGGGAGAAGTTCCGGCGAAAGAGACAAAAAGAACAAGATAATAATGGCGACTGCCATAGTGGTTACGGTGAGGGGCATTGGCCGGCAAATGGGAGCGATGACTCTTTTCCAGCTAAAGGTCGGCTTGAGTTCAAAGCTTGGCAGGTGGTCAACCACCTTTTCTCGAATTTGTTTTTCTTGCTGCAGCAGCTCTGCCGTTTCAGTTGCAAAGGACTTATCGTGCCGGATTTTTGAAATAAGGTTTAATTTGTCCTCAATGCCCAGTTCGTCATCGATAAACATACTGATCATTTCATTCATGGTTTGTTCCCCCTTGGAGGAATTTTTTCAATTTTGTTCTTGCGCGGTGGACCGTTACTTTTACGTTGACTTCACTACTACCGGTCATTTCAGCAATGTCACGGTATGACAGATCGCTGCTTACCACCAAGGCAAGAATGTCTCTTTCACCTTTGTTCAGACGTTGCATCGCCGCCAGAACCTGTCGATAAGATTCGCGAACCAACACGAGCTGTTCCAGGTCATGGGTGTCATCCATTTTCTCCTCTCCCAATGGCCTGAATCGGCGTTTCTTCCGGGCATCATCGAAAACAGCATTGCGAGCGATTGAAAACAGCAGGGCCCCATTTTGTGAGTTTTTTCCATATTGCGATAGAATACGGGTAAAACTCTCCTGCGTGATATCGCTGGCCAGATAATAGTCTCCGGTCATTCGCATCAGATAGGCGAAAAGTTTGTCTCTGTATGAATTATAGAATGCCTTGAATGTCCCCACGTTCTCTATATAACGTTTTTCAATCCATAAAGTTACAGAATTTTTTACAGCGATCGATTATTCCAATGTTTTTTCATTCAGGTTTCGGTCCCCCATCTCAAATTGCGACTGTAATGCAACCGTTTTGAATCAGTTCACTCAAAGCTCTAATTTGTCGCGGATATTCTCTGCGCGATGATCCAAAAATCGGCCGAAAAGTGGTTCTCCTCGGCGGTAAGATAAATGCTTTCATTGCTGTCTTAAAACTTGGATAAAGGATGATTGGTGATTACACAACCAGAGGACCATAGATGACAATAATTTTCTTTTTCGAGAGTGAATATTGGGAAAATTAAGCTCAGGTATCAAGTTTAAACGGGATCGTTTTCATGGCGAATGGCGTCTTGACATAGGGTCCCGGGACGATTATCATGCCAAATATTTGCACCTGTAAAGTACCGACCCATAAGGAGATCTCGAAGTTAAAGCAGAGCAATTAGGAGGAAGGCTGCGGGTGAAAAAGGACTATTGTGAGTAAACAACTGAAGTACTTACATTAAGGAGATGAGCTCATGGATAAATATGTGTGCGTGGTTTGTGGTTATGTGTATGACCCTGAAGATGGGGATCCTGATAACGACATAAAGCCCGGAACATCATTTGACGATCTGCCTGATGACTGGACGTGTCCCGTATGTGGGGCGGGCAAGGAAGAATTTGAGAAAGAGGAATAGGGAGCGGAGGGTGTCGGACCATGACGTTTGATTTCAATGCGGATGAAATATTTGAGATGGCCGAGCAGATCGAGATCAATGGTGCAAAATTTTACCGGAAGATGGCTGATAATATCTCAGACGTCCCCATCCGACAGCTCTTTCTCGATTTTGCCGCCATGGAAGATGACCACAAAAAGGTTTTCGCCGACTTGAGGGCGACATTGTCCGATCAGGAACGGGAATCCGGGGTGTTTGATCCTGAAGGAGAATCAGCTCAGTATCTTCAGGCCCTTGCTGACATAAGGGTGTTTGATAAGAAGGCGGAGGATAGTTTTTCCCTCTCCGGTGGGTTGGACGAACCTGAGAAATTAAGAGAAGTGTTTTGGGGGGCCATAAGCAGGGAAAAGGAATCCATCGTTTTCTATTTGGGGCTGAAGGAGTTGGTGCCGGAAAACCTGGGAAGAAACAAAATCGACGACATCATCCGGGAAGAAATGAAACACCTCAGACTCCTGAGCAATAAGCTGGCGTCTCTAAAAGCATAAACCAAAATAATAACACTTCCCGTGATGATCTTTATTTCAAATCGTCTCGGAATATGAACGTTCGAAATAAATAGAATGGAACCTCCCAAACAGGGTGGCCGCGCCATCAAAAGAAAGGTTCTTAAGCTTCTGAAATCGCAAGATTTCGACAGGGCCTTGAAAGATATTGGTGGCCTTCCTGCCCGTCGAGTTATCAATCCACTTTTTTCTTTTCTCTACAACAAGGATGAAGCGCTAAAATGGGCCGCAATTGCTGCCATGGGCGCCATCGTCGGTAGACTTGCCGATGAGAACATGGAAGCGGCAAGGGTCATCATGCGTCGGCTCATGTGGAATCTAAACGATGAATCGGGGGGTATCGGGTGGGGTTCTCCGGAGGCCATGGGTGAAATCCTGTCCGTCCATGAAGGGCTCGCAAAGGAGTATGTCCATATATTAATATCTTATACGAGAGAAGACGGAAACTACCTGGAGTATGAAAGTTTGCAACGGGGGCTCCTATGGGGGATTGGAAGACTCGCCCAGGCAAGACCTGAACTCGTAAAAGAGGCCGTAACACATATCATGCCCTATATGCATTCACCCGATGCGGGCGTAAGGGGCCATGCGATATGGATTATGGGGTTGCTGGAAGCGGAGGAGGCCCGTTCAGAACTTGAAGCCCTCACTGAAGATGAGGCAGAGTTTCAAATGGCCCTGGACCGCCGGCCCATTGACCGCCGTGTAAAGGAATTGGCAAAGGAGGCCCTCAAGAGATTACCGTCTAAGAGATTGGATTGAATTTCCCTTTGACCGCGCCGCAGATGGGACATTTTTCCGGTGCCTCGTCTTCGTTGATATACCCACAGACTTGGCACACAAAATATTCGGTTTCCCGATCGGCAAGCATATCGTTCATGGCCTTCTTGTAGAGTTCTGCATGGAGACTCTCAACGTCACGAGACTGGGAAAAGGCCTTAAGGACGTTTTTTTTGCCTTCTTCAGAGGCATCCTTCATCAATTTGGGATATTCGTCAACATTGGCCTTGATTTCATTCTGAAAAGCAGCTTCCAGGTTCTCTTCCGTGGATCCGATTTTACCACGGAGGAGCAATAAATATCTGTGAGCATGGACAGATTCCGCATCAGAAACGGCACGAAACAAGCGGGCTATTTGGGGATAGCCATCCCGATCCGCTTTTTTTGCAAAGACGTCGTTTCGAACTGAGGCCTTGGATTCTGCCGCAAAGGCAAGGGAAAGATTTTTTTCAGTCTTTTCAGCCATAGAGTAGTATCTCCTTTTTTATCGAAACAATATATGAAAAAGGTTTATAAGGGTCAAGAAGGTTGCTTTTCTAAAACCGCCACCTTTAATTATCAGGAATGAATTTAACCGCTTATGGTATATTCCTGGTCACCATATAGGTATTAGATGCAAGGCGCCGAGAAGCGACGACTGAGGCGTATATAAAAGGTGTACGGTACACGGTATAAGGTATAGGGTTCACGCCAAAGTGTGGATTCTTCCCAAATCATTACGATTATAGGCCTTAAACCTTATACCCTACACCGTAAACCGTTTTTTTATTTATACGCCGCAAGGAGGAGCGATCGAAGGCAACACCGCCCTTCGATGTTACTCAGGGCCATGAGCCTGTCGAATGGCAGATGATGTCTATATGGTGATCAGGGATTTTCATTTTTCTTGACGAGCAACATTTGACGGGCCTTCATAAAAAATGGGAAAGAACCTTTAAATTGAGGAATTATTGAATATATTATTTAAAAGGAGGAAATGCCGTGAAACACAAAATTTTAGTGGCTATTGATGAATCAGAAAACGCCAAGCGGGCCGTGGAATTCGTCGCCAAGACCTCGCTTCCTGAACATGAAATTACGCTGTTCAGTGTGATTCCGGATACTGCGGCTATATGCGAAATGAACAGTCCTGAATTGACTCCCCACTTCCTGGCCCATCAAGTCGAATTCTGTTCCATGGAAGATAAAAAGCGGGAGTTGGTGGAACAAGCCGCCCAAAAGGCAAAGGCCATCCTTCAGAAGGCGGGGTTTGACGAGAAGAACATCAAAATAAAGATGGTAAACAGAAAAAAAGGAATTGCGAGAGATATCATCAATGAAGCCCATACCGGTTATGACACCGTTGTTATGGGAAAAAAAGGGCTTTCGGGTATCAAGGAGTTTTTCCTAGGTAGCGTGTCACAGAAGGTGCTACATGGCGCCGAAGATTTGTCGGTATTACTGGTTAATTGATTAGAGGCTGATGGAAAACGCCCATCTGCCATTCGACAGGCTCATGGCCCTGAGTGGCCGGTTGTAAAGGCTTATTTTCACAACCGGCAGTCGAAGGGCTGCGTTACCCTCATCCCTCGTCACTGTGCGGCCTGCCGTCCGGCTGAAAGTTCCTTTCAGCTAGACGGCTTAGAAGAATCCCGACTAAAAGTCGGAATTCTTCAGCACTTTACACCGGCTTAGACCTCGGACCATTTTTCAATTTTTGAGATGGCTTCTATACCGCTTGGTTACTTTCTTTTTCGATGACGATCCGGTCGGCAAGGGTATCGAAAAAGTGATAGCCGGAACCTCCTGCTGCCAGTACATCCAGCAGACGATCCGGTTCTTTAACCCACACCCCTCCCACGACTCTGACCCCCCTTTCAAACAATGGTTCAGGAAGAAATCCCGCCGTGGGTCCCATGACAACAACTTCAGTGTTCGGTCCGGCTGCCTGAAGGATTCTTTCCAGAGTGTGGGTGACGAGGGTAGCGCCGGTTATGATTAAGGTGTCGGCTCTTCGGATGATCTCGTCCGAATTTTCAGTCGATACGTAATGCGGTTTTTCGTCGTCCTTCAGGGTTTTCGGGTCTTTCTCTATAACCCACCAGGTTCCCCCCCGCCTCTTGAGTGCCCTGAGGGTCGGCACCAATGCCCCGACAACCGCTACCGAGCTCCCGTCCGGCATCCGGACCACATCTTGCGCATCCACATTCCTCTGGATCTCATAGGTCCCTTTCAATCCATGCGCCCAGCAGGTGGCGCTCAGTGCATTCAGGGTTGCAATAGCAACAGCAGTTTTGATCGGTTCCTGAGAAGGGAAACTTGAGATGAGATCTTGGGCTTTGATATGATCTATTTCGACCGGGTTGAATATTCTCCCCGCAGAACTGGGACAACAAACCGCATCAGGGATCTCCTTGACTGGGGTATAACAGACCCCTCCCTGGCCGTTGGAAAGTTTCACCCCTGTGAAGAACAGGCCGATCACCAACCGCTCAATAGTGAGATTTTGAAGTTCGTCCCCCAGTCTTTGACTGATGAGTTCTGCAGCGTCACTGAGTATCGTGATGACAAACCTCCATGAGCAATCTTTCGACAAGTCCCTCTTTTTGACCGTCCTCATTTACTAAGGGGAGCATAATATTTTTTGCGTTTCTATTCTATGATCCAACTGTGACACCCCCTCCCAAACCCTCCCCCTCGAGGGGGAGGTGCTGACTGTAGATGCTTAATTTCATACAGTCAGCCTTAGAGCTGACTGTAGATGCTTAATTTCATACAGTCAGCCGGGCAGGGTGGGGGTGAGAAATGGATCGCCTGATGCGAACTTTGAAATGCTCTCCTTCGTAAAACGAATCAATGAGCATCTATTCAATGGTTTCAATGGGCGTTAAATAGGGGGTGCGATGGTTACCAGGACACGCATGTCCGTTTTTGCCCGAACACCATGGGGATCACTGATGTCGGATATGAGGACATCCCCTGAACGCGCGGGTTGCGTCGCCTCATCCTTCCCCAAAAATTCTCCCGTCCCCTCAACGACAAAAATACTTAACTGACCCTCAATTTCATGAGAATGAACCGGGAGCTCTTGCCCCGGCTTAAAATTAAAATTTAGAATTTTAAAGTAGGGGGATTCATGGACCAGATAATTTGTGAAGGCCGTATCGCTAAAATCATTTTCATCATACAGATTTGTTTTTTTCATACGCTGCTACTCCTTTCATTGCTCCAACAAGACTGAAGGCCCGGTCCGCAAAGACCGGGCCCATATTCCACTACAACTCAATCCCCAGCCTCTCCCACACGGATTCATCTTCCTTGATTTCAACAGCTTTCAAATGAGGATACGTGCTGATAAGAAAGTAGGCCAAGGGAAGCACACCCAGGACAATGATGATTATATCCGGGATGACCCGAAGATTCCCAAGCGTGACAACCACGCCCCGCTCGAAAAATGAGGCACTCCTTGCCACCCAGAGACCGTCCTTAAAGGAGCTCCAGGCCTGCATGACCCCGATCGGAAAGAGGGTGCCCAGGGTCATGAGGAACAACCCCACGTTGAGCCCGAAAAATGAAAGCTTCAGGATTCCATCATTCCAATGAGCCTTGTCTATCAATCCCCGCCAGGCGAACAACAACAGCGCGACGGAGAGCATACCATAGGTTCCAAACAGGGCCGCATGGCCGTGGTTCATGGTCAGGTAGGTCCCATGCTCATAATAGTTAACGATGGGAAGGTTGATCAAGAAACCAAAGACCGCGGCGCCCAGGAAGTTCCAGAATGAAGCAGCCACCAGGAAATAGAGGGGCCATTTATATGGGAAATCAGTCCCCTCTTTGCGGATGGATTTAAATTCCATTAAACCCCGAGTGACCAGCGCGATCAAGGGTACCGGCTCCATTGAGGAGAAGATGGACCCCCAACCAACCCAGAAGGAGGGGCCTCCATACCAGAAAAAGTGATGAGCGGTTCCAATGATACCGCTCAGGAAGGTGAGGGCGGCGGTGAAATAGGCGACCCTCAAGGCGGCTTTTGCAGAGGCCAGGCCCATCGTGACCAGCAGAACCGAGATGATTGCCACTCCGAAAAACTCGAAGACGCTTTCCACCCAGATGTGGACCACAAACCAACGCCAGTAATCGGCCAAGGTGAGGTGGGATCCCTGACCATAGAAGAGCCCGAATCCGTAAAAAGCGACGACAAGGACGGCGCTGAACACATAAAACCAGATGAGCGAAGTAAACTCATCCTTATGGCCGAGCTTAAAATGAGGGGCAACGGCCCTGTATACGATCAGGAGCCAGAATATTAGGCCTACAAAGAGCAGAATCTGCCATAGCCGGCCCAATTCAAGAAACTCCCAACCTTGATGGCCGAGCCAGAACCACAAATCCCCAAGCATTCCCTTGACCCCCAGGAACTCACCCAGAAGACTTCCCACTGCGACTAGAAGGATGGCAGCGAACAGGAGTTGAACGAGGAGCCCCTGTTTCCTGGGCTCCTTTCCCCCGATGATGGGCCCTAGGTAAATAGCGGATGCTACCCAGGTGGTGGCGATCCAGAAGACGGCCAACTGTAAGTGCCAGGTCTTTGCCAAGCTATAGGGGATAAGTTTGGCTACGAAAGGAAACCAGAAACTGCCGGGGTGTACCGTATAATGCGCAAGCAGCCCCCCGAAGCTCGTCTGGAGCAAAAACAGCAAGATCACAACGATGAAGTATTTAGCGGCCTTAAACTGGCTGGGGGTCAATGGCATTTCAAGGAGTTTGTCAGCAAGTGAAACCCCTTGGGTTTTGCCGTAAAACAATCCATAATGATGAATCAAAAAAATGAAAAGCCCTAGGACCACCAACAGCGCGAGGATGCCGCCAAGGGAATAGACATAAGTATCCGTGGTTGCAATATTTCCCACACTCCGGTCAGGCGGCCAGTTGTTGGTATAGGAGTAATCCTTTCCCGGACGAGGCGTGGAGGCGACCCAGGCGGTCCAGAAGAAAAAGCGCGAAATCTGAAGGCGTTCCTTCTCGGAGCCGACCGTGTTAGGAAGGAAACCATAGCGTTGCTCTCCTTCTCCAAAGGTTTTTTCCCAATGTTTAAGGACCTGTTCCAGGCCTTCTACTTGGGCGGCGGTTAACGTAAGGGTGTCCTTTGCGGCGTCATAGCGATTGGTCTTAATCTCTCTTTTCACCCTGACGTCGATGAATTCTTTATTAAGGTCATCCAATTGCCCGTAGGGTTGACCATATTCTTTTTTCGCAAGGGAATCACGCATGGCGTCGGCCAGGATGTGAAGCGAGGATGCAGAAAACTCCGATCCCCTCTGGGACCCATGGCCCCAGACGGACCCATGATCCATCAAACCGTAACGTTGATAAACAGCCTGACCCGCAAAGATGTCTGATTTCTGGAAAAGGACGTTTCCATTCGAATCAAGAACCTTCCCCGGATAGGGGGGCAAGTCCTTCTTCATCATGGAACCACCCGCAAGCAGGATAACCATGGACACTATAAAACTGAGAATCGCGGCCCATTTGAGCAATTTCAAAGACATGTCGTACCTCCTTTAGAATTTGTAATTGAGTAAAGACAGAACCAATTTCAGATCAATTTCAGACTGTAACAAATCTCCTTTCGTCGATCTTTATTCTTCAGCCCAAAACATCACTTTATCACCTGCGGCCAAAGAAAAGAGATCGGACTCCCTTCTATTAAAGCTTAGAGGATGTTTTAAAGGTTGCTATGGGCCTTGGTAAAGAAATTAAAATTGGTGATTCATTCCCTTTTTTTAGAATGAAATCTTCTGAAAGATAGTTGATTCCAGTGATGGCGGCCTTGACATAAGTCAAAAAATGAAAAAAAACGGGAAACTATTAGGCCCAATCAAGTAATCGCCTTTCCCCTTCGAGCTGTCTGATCCCGGTCACATCCTGGCTGACTTCCAGACAACCTTTGTAAGCGCCATCTTCAGATCGGAGAGCAAGGTATCGGATAAGAATGAACTTCCCCTGAAGCTGGATCCAGAACTCAGCATTGTCCTTCTCCCCCTTTTTAAATGTATCCAGTATTTTATTGACGATATGAACGCTGTCCGGGGGATGACACCTTTGTACTTCCCTGCCGATGATGGCGAGACTTCTGGGGAAAATCCTTTCCTCCCCCTGGGAATAGTAAGCGACTCGGTCGTTTTCATCAACAAGGGTCAAATCAACAGGTAAATGGGTCAGGATCAAGTTGATGAGCTCTTGGGTCAGGTAGCCGGCATCGAGATGAATCTTCTCCGGTCCAATGGCGTCCGTTTTATCCTCCCCGATTTTTGGAGCCCAGTCTCCTTCAGGGAGGATCCAGGCATAACCAATCTCTTCTTCACCTTGTTTCACCTTGCCCCAATCCGCCTCAGACAAGGTTTCAAGAGACATGAGATAGAGTATATTCTCCTCCTTATAAATCATATCCCTTATGGTCGCGGTGAGTTCTTTT
>JAQYVK010000453.1 GCA_030145585.1 Desulfatiglandales bacterium
AATTTTCTCATTTTTTTCTCCTCTGTAAAAGATTGTCAGCTTAGGACTCCCTGAAAAAGTGTAATAGAGCCCACCCCATTTTTGGTACAGTTTCTGTGGAAATAGATATTACCCTAATTGAGCGTAAACAAAATCGAGAAGTACTATTAAAAAAAAACAAAGTAAACGCTTTTCACAGGTTTTATCCCTGATTTATATAAACCGATTGATGAGTCATAAAAGCTCTTTTTTTTCTCAATTTTGTTTACCCTTTGGGAAAGCGGCTGTTCGGCTGAAAAAGACTTTCAGCAGAACAGCAGGATACACCAAATCTCCGGCGCTTGTGTACACAAGCGCATGCCAAAGCTCGCGGTAGCAGACTACGGCTTCGCCTTTGGACGCCTTGGATCTGGGGCATCCTCAACTTTCGCTCAATCAGGGTGGTACAAATATGGAAAAGGCTTGAGCCTTTCATCATCGAAATAAAGCAGGAGACATTCTGACTTTTCAATGCAAACAAACTTCAAACTTTGTTTCTTATTATGAGATGATCGAAGAGGTGAGATTCCCCTGCATAAATTGTTTATAATGCAACGAAATCTTTAAAGATAGTCGTTTTGTTTATAAACACTTTTGAGAATGTTAAAGCAAAATTAGGTAATCAATTGCCGGAAACATAGATCATGATAACCCAAATGAATTAAACTTATATTAATAAATATAGATTTGTCAAATACTAATTAGGATTTTTTCAGTCATAAGAAATCCTTGACAGAAATGGGGCACTGACCTATGTTTTAGCGTCAAACTTTGAGGGGGTCATCCGTTCAAAGGTGGATTGGATTCCGATGGCGAGTGGTTCGCCTTTCTCAACGTCATCGGGGCAATCAGAAAACAGAAAGGATAACCATGGAAAATGTAGTCTTCTCTACCTGGGGAAATTGGAAAACGGGCCCGGACAGGGGGGAAACCGATGATCTTCCGGCCGAATTTGGACAAGAAAAACCTCTCAAAGCCTTTATGGGCTGGGACGGTCTGTTTGTCCGCGATGCCGCTGTGAATATTGTAGACATGGCCAGGGAATACGCTGCCGAGGCTATGAAGCAATCCTGCGGGCATTGTACACCCTGCCGCACCGGCACCAGCAGGATGAGTGCGATCCTTGACCGTATTTGCGAGGGACAGGGAACTGAGGGAGATCTGGATACCCTCGAGTATCTGGCCCGTTTTATCATGAATACCTCCTACTGCGACATCGGACTCACATCGCCGCGTCCTATCCTGGACGCTCTTACGTATCGACATGAAGATTTTCTAACAGCTGTCAGAGAGAAAAAACCCGTTCCTAAAGCCGAATATGCGGCCAAGGTGACGGCCCCTTGCACCAATGCCTGCCCGTCCCACCTGGACATCCCGGGTTATGTGGAAAAAATTCGACTGGGCAAATGGGATGAGTCCCTAGAAATAATCCGAAACGACTGTTGTATGCCCGGCACCATCGGGCGCGTCTGTGTCCGACCCTGTGAATTCAATTGCCGGCGCGGGCTGATGGATGAACCCATTGCCATCAAAACCCTAAAACGTTTCGCAGCAGACCGGGAGTTGGAACTGGGTATTGAGCCGGAGTTCGACGCCTCTGAAAGCAAGCCGGATAAAGTGGCCATCATCGGAGCGGGGCCGGCCGGGCTTGCCTGTGCCAACTACCTCGGGCTTCGGGGCTACAAGACCACTATTTACGAGGCCCTGCCGGAGCCTGGTGGTATGGCGAGAACGGGCATCCCAAGTTACCGTCTCCCCAGGGACCTACTGAGGAGAGAGGTGAGTGTGGTGGAGAAACTGGGGGCGGAAATAAAATACGGGGTCAATGTAGGGGAGGATATTACCATCGAAGACCTCTCAAAAGAAGGGTACAAGGCCATCTTTGTCGGTGTCGGCGCCCCGGAGTCGTCATCGATGCGGTGTGAGGGTGAGGATGCCGGATACATGTGCTTCATGACCGGCATCTATTTCTTGCGCGAAGTGGCCTTTGGACGCCGACCAATCGAAGGGAAAAAGATACTGGTCATCGGGGGGGGGAATGTGGCCATGGACTGTGTCCGCTCAGCCTTGCGCACCGGTTTTGAAGATGTCAACCTGATCTATCGTCGAACCGAGGCCGAGATGCCGGCCGATCCTATCGAGATAGAAGAAGCCAAGGAGGAAGGCGTCATATTTCATTATCTGGTTCAACCGATCAAGGTCCTTGCCAAGGATAACAAAGTGTCCGGCCTGGAGTGTCTCAAGATGGAATTGGGAGAACCGGATGAGTCGGGCAGACGTCGGCCGGTGCCGGTGGAGGGATCCAATTTCGTCATTGAATGCGATGCGGTCGTCCCCGCTATTGGTCAGATCTGCGTGGTGGATTGTGTCCTACCGGATGATATGGAATTAACCCGATGGAAGACGCTGGTCGTGGATGAAATGACTTTTCAGTCTTCAACGGCAGAGGTTTTCGGTGGAGGTGACTGTATTACAGGCCCGGACACGCTCATTGCGGCCCTCGCAGCGGGGAAAAAATCCGCCAAATTCATAGCCAAGTACTTAGAAACGGGTGATAGTCAGCCGGAGGATGAGGAATGGATGGAGAAGACGATCAGCGATCTTGGCGTCTTCGATCCGAAAGAAAAGATGCCGTTCAAAGGGCAGACACAAAGGCCAAAGCTGGTGGCCCTGGATCCGGAAGTCAGAATACAAAACTTTGAAGAAGTTGAATCAGGAATCTCAAGTGCTGAAGCCCTCAAGGAGGCGGCGCGCTGCCTGCGTTGCTACCGGATCGGGCTCGCAGCGGTGTAACGAGCGCTATGCTCGAGGAGCGCTATGCTTGAGGGGGATGTCGTTTCACTGTTCTGTTTTGTATGATGGCTTGGGGCAGGGAGCAAGGACCTAAAAAAAAGAACATCGAACATCGAACGTCCAACATCGAATGGTGAATGAGGGAAAAGATGATTGAGGGATTGAAATAAGGCAGGCCACCGCTTGGCACGGCGAAACATAAGCGAAGACGGGTGCCCGCCAAGTATTAGCCACAGATACACAGACAAGTAAATATTTCCTAAACTGATCGGTTCCTGGTTCAGGGTTCAAGATTCAGTGTTTTTTCATTCGATGTTGGACGTTGGAAGTTCGATGTTGGACGTTCATCTTTCAGATTGAGGAGCGCTGCGCTTGAGGAGCGCTTCGCTTAAGGGGGATGTCGTTTCATGGTTTTGTAGGATGGGTTGAGCGGTTTTTTTCGGTGGGTATCGCTTTCATTATGAGCTACGCACAGCCTGGGAAACATTAAAAAGTGATGGACATAGCGAAACCCATCTTCATTGAACGCTCTACCCAGCCTACGGCCTAAAAAAGAACATCGAACATCGAACGTCCAACATCGAATGGTGAATGAGGGAAAAGATGATTGAGGGATTGTAAAATGGCAGGCCACCGCGAGGCACGGCGAAACATAAGCGAAGACGGGTGCCCGCCAAGTATTAGCCACAGGTACACAGACAAGTAAATATTTCCTAAACTGATCGGTTCCTGGTTCAGGGTTCAAGATTCAGTGTTTTTTCATTCGATGTTGGACGTTGGAAGTTCGATGTT
>JAQYVK010000454.1 GCA_030145585.1 Desulfatiglandales bacterium
TGTGCCGATACCAACACCATCTAAAATGGCCAGAACAACCGGACCCTGAGGACCTTTGAAATTTTTGGTCTTTTTTAACGGTTCCATTTCCAACTCCGGACAACCTTGTCGAATTTCAAAAGCGCACAGGACGGATAAAGCCGTTTTTCCCGGCATAGGTCGCTTCTTTGCCCAGGTCTTCTTCGATGCGCAGCAGCTGATTATATTTTTCAACCCGTTCGCCCCTGCAGGGTGCGCCGGTCTTCAAATGGCCGGTATCCAGGGCCACCGTCATGTCAGCGATAAAACTGTCGACAGTCTCGCCGCTGCGGTGGGAGACACAGGCGCCCCAGCCCGCCTCCCGGCACATCTGAACTGCGTTAGTGGTTTCAGTCACAGTCCCGATCTGGTTGAGTTTGATCAAGGCCGCGTTGGCGGAATGTTCCTCAATGCCTCGTTTAATGTATTCGACGTTGGTCACAAAAAGATCGTCTCCGATGAGCTCAATGCTGTCCCCCAGGCGCTGATTGAGGGCCTGCCAACCTTGCCAGTCATCTTCCGCCAGCCCGTCTTCCAGAGAACAAATGGGGTAGGCGTCGGTGAGTTTCTGGAAATAATCGACCATTTCTTCGGAGCTGCAGGTGCGCTTTTCAGTGCGCAGGTTGTATTGGTCGTTCTCATAGAACTCACTGGCGGCCGGATCCAAAGAGATCCCCACATCCGGTCCGGGTCTCAGGCCGGCCTTTTCAATGCCTTTGACAATCAATTGCAGGGGCTCTTCGTTGGAAGAGACATTAGGTGAAAAGCCGCCTTCATCGCCAACCCCGACATGGTGACCCGCATCCATGAGCACCGAGCGCAGGGCCTGATAGATTTCGCTCGCCCAGCGCAGGGCCTCCCGAAAACTCTCAGCACCATAGGGCGCAACCATGTATTCCTGGAAATCCGATCCCTGCCAACGGGCATGCGCGCCGCCATTCATAATGTTGAGCATGGGAACCGGCAGCCGACCGGGCCCATCACCCAGATATCGGTACAGGGGCACGTCGGAGGCCATGGCCGCTGCCCGGGCCACCGCCATAGAAACCCCTAAAATGGCGTTTGCGCCCAGCTTACCCTTATTAGGCGTAGCATCCAGCTCGATGAGAATGTTATCGATCTGCGCCTGATTTCCGGCATCAAGGCCATTAATGCTTTCATTAATTAATCCGTTGACGTTTTCAACCGCTTTAAGAACGCCTTTGCCGTTAAATCGCTCTTTGTCGCCATCCCGAAGCTCGATCGCCTCCCGAGCGCCGGTGGAAGCCCCTGATGGTACCCCGGCCCGGGCCGTCACGCCACCAACAAGACTGACATCGACTTCCACCGTGGGATTTCCACGACTGTCTAAAATTTCGCGGGCCATGACCTTTTCAATTTGCTTGCTTCCTGTTGCCATGATCATCATCCTTTCGATCTAGGGGTTATGATATTAGTAGTTTAGTCCCTCGGTGGCTTTTCTTAATATCTCGGCGCTTTTCTTAAGGGCTTGCGTTTCCTCCTCCGACAGTGAAGGCTGGATCGTCGCCGCCACCCCTGTTGCTTTCAACACCCGGGGCAGAGAAAAACTTGTGCCATCTTCGCCATCAATATTTGAAAGGGTCAGCACAGCCCCTTCGTCATCGCGGATGGCCTTAGCTATTCTGGCAATACCGGCGCCGATACCATAGTATGTTGCGCCCTTGCCCTCAATGATACGATAGGCAGCTTGGCGGACACCTTCGTCAATCTTTGCTTTGACGTCACCGGTTATCGGATGGCCAAACTGCTCTGCATAGTCGGTAATCGGTACGCCTCCAACCTTACCGCTTGACCAGGCCAACACTTCGGAATCTCCATGCTCCCCCAAAACATAGGCATGGACGGAATTGGGAGCCACGTCGAGATGTTCTGCGAGGAGGGTCCGGAATCGAGCGGTGTCGAGGATGGTCCCGGACCCGATAACGCGCTCAGGAGGCAGAGCAGAAATCTTCGTAACCACCTGGGTCATGATATCGACCGGGTTGGAAACAATGAGCAGAATGGCATCCGGCGCGTGCTCAAGAACCTGGGGAACGACACTTTGAAAAACCTTGACATTACGTCCCAGCAGCTCGAGGCGGGATTCTCCCGGTTTTTGTCCCACGCCGCAGGCCAAAACCACCAGCCCTGCGCCCTCGAGTCTCGAATAATCGCCGGCAGCTATACGCACCGGTTCACTAAAAGGGGTGGCATGTAAGATATCTTCGGCATGGGCGTTGGCCAGGTCTGCATTGAGGTCGACGAGTATCACTTTAGTCGCGGCACCGAGAAGGGCGATGGCGAATGCGCCGGAACTGCCCACGAAACCACAACCAATAATTCCAATCTTCATATCGAATACTCCTCCTTTAAGAAAGTGTTCCGCGGGTAATGACCAAATTCAGCCGGAAAATCAACACCCGCCAATCCCTGCATACGCATGTCCAATATAATGTATGCATGTTTATGGATGAAAGGGCTTTTGAGTTACTCACCAGATGACACGGTCGCATTCACTTTGCAACCGGCCGCAAGCAATATTTTCTTCAATCCCTTAAGTGCGAAGGAATCTTCATCTACGAAATCCATGGGTCCCATTTATGTCATAAGCTAAAGATAGGGGAAATCCTCCGAAAGTCAATAACCTTTTAGAGCATATTCTTCGACGCACTGAGCTCGCTTTTCCAGCCCTCTTACTTCATGTCCATACTTCCGCTCCGCGATTGTAGCCTCCGTCTCTGCTTTCTTTTCCCAGTCTGGAAATGTTTCTCCATGGCTTGGCGTGTCTTCCACTTTCCAAACAAGCTGTAGGTGTTGTCGTTTTCGGAATCCCGGTACACGCTGTAGCCAAGACAACCTTTTTGCTTACGAATTCTGCGCAAAAACGAGCGCATACTTTTGACAAATTCATCCACTTTGTCTGGCTTGATACCGACCTTATATGATAGGTAAACAAATCTTACTCCATTGATTCCGAAAAAGAATTTGTTTAGCGTCGGTAGTTTCTCCAGACTAGTATTACAAAGACCATACCATTAGAAAAAACAGTAAAAGGTTTGTCTTAACTACCTTAAAATTATATAAATATTGACATTGATGAGCAGATTGGAGATTCAAAAAAATGGATAAAAAAACACCATATATGGTGTTTCATCGGGATAGGCTTCGGAATTTTACTTCAGGATGGTCTTTAATGCATCCGCGATATCACGACTGAGCGCCGCGATGGTTTGACTTTGGGCCGAAACGAGGGCCTCGTAGTCCCCTCCCTGTGCGGGTGAACTGAGATTTGATTTCCTTGTCAAAAGCACTCTGCTATCCTTCTCATCGAGGATCATCCAGCGGGCGATTAGAGATGCACGTTCACCAAGCTTTCCGTCTATGCGGATGACCTCAACTTCGACCCTGTAATCGATCGCTGTAGGCCCTCTCGAGTGATAGAGGGAAATAGGATCAGCACAAAGCAGGATTGACAGATTCTCCATGAGAACTCGGGCAAAACTCTCCTTCAAGGGCTCAGCCCACTGGTCGAACTCCGCGAGGCTCAGCTTGTTTGGACTGATTCGGGTCACGATCTGGAATCGATCAACGTAGTCCGGGAGCTCTACGGGACCGACACTGATCGCGGCACAGGCTTCATCCGCTTTTGCTTGTGTATGATCGCCTTGCAGAGGACTCAGGACATAGAACCTGGAGGGTGGAGTGCTGGCGCATCCCCCTA
>JAQYVK010000455.1 GCA_030145585.1 Desulfatiglandales bacterium
GAGCTATGAAAACCAAAATTTTTATCACCTGTATTTTTTTCTTTGTTATTAGTGTGGGATTTTCGGGTTGGGCTCAATCTGAAACCATCAAACTCAGGTTTGGCAGTTTCATCCCCGCAAAGCATCCCCAAACCAAAGTCCAGTCGGCCTGGGCTGAAAAAATCGGGAAACTTACGAATGGGAAGGTAAATATCAAAATGTTTCCAGCCGGCGCTCTTGGTAAACCGACGACACAGTACATGTCTCTCAAAAAGGGGGTTATGGATATCGCATTTATCGTTCCTTCCTATACGCCCGGAGAATTTCCTCTCTCCGCTTTTATAGATCTCCCCTTCATATTTGACAGTGGTGAACAGGCTTCAAAGGTACTTTGGAAGGTCTATGAGAAATATTTAAGAGATGAGTATAAAGATGTGGTTCCCCTATGGATGTATACAACCGAACCGGGCATGTTCCACATGACCAAGAAGCAGGTTAAGACCCTCGAAGACCTCAAGGGTTTGAAACTCCATACCTCCAGTACAACTTCAGCCAAGGCCATGACAAAACTTGGCGCCGTACCGATGATGGGTAACATTATGGAATGGTACGAGTCCATGGAACGAGGCGTCTCGGATGGTGTGCAAGTACCCATGAATACCATGCCCGGTTTCAGATTCCAAGAAGTTGTCAAATATCATACCATGACAAATTTTGCCGTAGCGAGTTTCCTTGTCGCGATGAATAAAAAAGCCTTCAATAAGTTACCCGCGGATGTGCAAAAGGTGATTATGGACAATTCCGGTCTAGAGATGGCCGTCATCTCCGGTAAAACCTATGACAAAGTTGGAGAATTCGGAATAGGTATGGCCAAGAAAGCAGGAAATACCTTCTATTCCCTCCCGTCCGCAGAACGAAAACGGTGGGTGGAAAAGACCTTACCGGTGAGTGAAGAATGGGTAAAGGATATGGAAAAAAAAGGATTACCTGGAAAAGAGGTGTTGGAATACGCCCTGGAGCTTAGCACTCAACCCTAAAGGGAACAGGCTTTAGATGTTCTGTTTGACCCCCTATTCTGTCTATCGGCAGGATAGGGGACCCTATTCATTCGGTAACAGATTCTGAATAAGAGTTGTTTAATCGGATGTGCCGGTAAAATGCTATGAAAGTAATCGAAATGATTATCAAATGGGCAACCAGGCTTTCAGGATATATTGCGGGCATCGTGCTCTTCGGCATGATGATGTTGACCACTATCGATGTTATATGCCGTTATTTCTTTAATGCCTCGATACTCGGAGTCTATGAGATTACGGAATTCATGATGGTGTGTGTGGTGTTTTTCTCTCTTTCCTTTGCTCAGAAATTAAAGGGGCATGTGGCCGTGAACATTCTCGTAGATCGTCTCCGCAAGAAACCTCAAACCATTTTTGATGTCTTCAATTTTCTAATATCGATTATTTTCCTCCTCCTAATTGCTTGGATGAGTTTTAGCCAGGGTATAGAGTTGCTTCACTCCAATCGGGTATCCGGCAACCTCAATATTCCGGTATACCCTTTCTTTTTTGTATTGGCTCTTGGATGTGCTGCCATGGCCTTGGAACTTTTAAAGGATCTGATCACCGGTATCAGAGGCATAGTGAAATAATGAGTATTGAAACCGCTACTGGGATCATAGGGATCATCATTCTTTTTACGCTCCTCGCGTCTAAAATGTATATCGGCGTTGTCATGGGGATACTCGGATTTTTAGGTTTCGCATACCTGGTGGGGCCTTCTGCAGCCCTATCGATTCTGGGTTCCAGCCCATATGATACGGCTGCTTCATATTCTTTCAGCGTGGTCCCTCTCTTTATACTTATGGGCCAGATTGCCCAATATACGGGGATGAGCGAGGATATTTACGATGTGGTTTATAAGTGGATGGGACATTTACGCGGCGGGCTTGCCATGGCAACCGTCCTTGGTTGTGCCGGATTTGCCGCCATCAGTGGTGCCTCTTTCGCAGCGGTTGCGGTCTTGGGAGCCGTGGCGCTGCCGGAAATGCGCAAGTATAAATATGATCTGGGTCTGGCAACAGGGTGCATCACATCCGGGGGAACTTTAGGAATCCTCATCCCGCCGAGTATTGCTTTTGTGATTTACGGGATGCTGGTCGAGGAATCTATCGGGAAACTCCTGATGGCCGGTATTATCCCGGGTATCCTGCTCACCATCCTTTATGTACTTGCTATATATATTGTCTGTGCCATCAATCCTGAAAAGGGCCCAGCCACCCCAATCAAGTTCGGCATGAGTGAGCGGATAAAGTCCCTGAGGGGTATCTGGAGTTTTTTGGTCCTTTTTGTGCTTGTGGTCGGGGGAATCTATACCGGCATCTTTACACCCACAGAGGCGGCTGGGGTGGGGGCTTTCGGTACGATGGTGATCGGATTTGCGAGGCGGAAGCTGACTATAAGGAATTTAATTAAGGCAATCCAGGAAACCATGGTGACCACCGCTATGGTATTCCTCATTCTTGTCGGGGCCAATATATTTTCGGTCTTTCTCGGTGTCACTGAACTTCCCATGAACCTTGCCGACTACATTGGCGGGCTTGATGTTCCGAGATTCGTCATCCTCATCGGAATTCTGGCCCTCTATATCGTGCTTGGGTGCGTACTGGTCGGCCTGGCCATGATTATTTTAACAATCCCTGTGATTTACCCTGTCGTCAGTGCATTGGGTTATGACCCTATTTGGTTTGGTGTTGTCATGGTCGTCGTGTTGGAAATCGGCCTCATCACTCCGCCTGTGGGCCTGAACGTCTTTGTCATGAAAGGCGTCGCCAAGGATATACCTTTAGAGACCATATTCAGAGGCGTTGTACCTTTCATCATTGCCAGTGTTGTGCTCATCATCTTAATCATCATTTTTCCAGAGATTGCTCTGTATTTACCCAATCAAATGTCCAAATGATCACTATCTAATTTTGAAGTGATAAGGATTATTTTTTGAAAGATTAACTTTGAACGTGAAAGAAGGCGAGGGAGACGAGCATCGCAAATAAAAGATTAATCATCGACGTATAGAAGATTCCAAAACAGAAAATCAACACATAGAGGAGAGGATTATGATAAGGAAATATGTAAGTATTTGTGCAATGGTTCTATTTATTGTAATGATCGGCAAAGTTAGTGCTGAAGAAGCGAAAAAAGATATCCCTATATCGTATGAAATGCCAGTCTTTGTAAGTGATAAAGAACCTCAGAAACCCGGTACCCATCTCAATGCACCCGGAGACACTTACAGTTATACATTTATCATCGATGATAAGTACTCATCAGACCCGAATTTATATATCAAAAATGCAATACTTGGTGTCCACATCATCGATGATGACTGGAGCAGAGAAAAAGGTGACGGCGCTCAAGAATGGGGCCGAATTCTAATCAACGGGAAACCCATGAAATGGATCAATCTTCCCTTTTTAAAAGATATGGGGTACCGAGTAGGACAAACGCCTTCCTCATCTGAACTATATGAGTTTGAAGACGACAATGAAGTATGCGAAAAAGCACCCATCCCACCCTATATTTTCAATGTGACTGATATCGCAGAAAAAGACCGCAAGGTCAATATTGAGGTCACCAATGTGAGG